>CANRMC010000080.1 GCA_947631605.1 uncultured Lachnospiraceae bacterium | reverse complement strand
TTTGCCTTTGGCCTGATCAGCACTTTGTGGCTTGCTTCCGGCGTTGTGAATTTCGTGGTTCTGGGTTACAGGATCACGCCTTTTACTGCTATTGATCTTGTGATGGCAAGCGATGTACTGAGTATGCTGGATGTGTATTTCACGCCGGTCCAGCAGGTATTTTTGTTTGTCATGATCTTCCTTGTGATAGTCATCCTTGTCATAGGCTATATCAAATCTCCGAAGGTAAAGGGCAGGATCCGGTATGTGGCAAATGTTCTGGTTTGTCTGGGAGTCTTTGCTGTCGTTTATCTCATTACAGGCATTGGTATTAAGGCAGGACTTATTTCGGACGATTTTGCAAATCTGGGAATGGCGTATGAGAATTACGGCTTTGCTTACTGTTTTTCCAACAGCGTCATTGACGTGGGAATGAATAAGCCGGATGATTATAGCGAGGAGGCCGTGGATCAGATCTTAAATGAAATTTCCTGTGAAGAGCAGGAGGGCATTGCAAAACGGCCGAACATCATTATGATCCAGTTGGAGTCATTTATTGATATCGACCGCGTGGACGGCATCAACTGTGATAAGGATCCGGTTCCGAATTTCAATCATCTGCAGGAAATCTATCCGTCCGGCTATCTGACAGTGCCGTCTATCGGCGCAGGAACCGCCAATACGGAATTTGAGATCCTTACGGGTATGAACAGTAATCTGTTCGGAGCGGGAGAGTATCCGTTCAAAACGGTTCTGTCCGATACTCCGGTAGAAAGCATGGCGCAGATACTCGGAGAGGCAGGTTACGGTACGCATGCGATCCACAATAACAAGGCTGTCTTTTATGACAGGAATGAAGTATATGCCGACATGGGATTTGATTCCTTTACGTCGCTGGAATATATGTATGACGTGAATTATACCTCCGCAGGCTGGGCGAAAGATGATGTTCTGGTTGACGATATCTTAAAATGCATGAATTCCACAGAGGGACAGGATTTTATATTTACGGTGTCCGTACAGGGACATGGACGGTATCCGGAGGACGCCCTGAACTGTGAGGAACATGTGAAAGTATCGAGAGACGACCATGATCCGGTATTGGAAAATCAGTTTGGATATTATGTAAACCAGACCTATGAGATGGACGAAATGATCGCGGAACTGATCGACGCTTTGGATGCGACCGGTGAAAAATATGTACTGGTATTGTACGGCGACCATATTCCGAGCCTTACGTTTTCCGAAGGACAGATTTCACAGGGGACGGATTTCCAGACGGAATACGTAATGGTAAATAATATCGGACTCATGCAGAAGGATCAGGACATTTATTCCTATGAAATGTCGGATTATATCCTGTCTGCGCTGAATCAGGAAAAAGGTTTCATGCAGAAGATCCATTCTCATTATTATGATCCGAATAACAGGGAGGCTTATGACCGGGCGGTTGATCTGGCGCAGTATGATATGCTTTACGGGGACGGATATATGTTCCGTGACAGGGAACCGTATGCGGCTTCCAATATGCAGATGGGCATTTGGCCGATCACGATTGAAGGTGTCTCCTGTGAAAATGGGGAGCTGATCGTGAAGGGTCAGAACTTCAATCCGTTTTCTGTTGTGATCATGAATGACGACCGTTTAAAAACAGAATATGTGGATATAAATACATTGCGGGTGTTGGAGGAAGACTGGAAGGACGAGCCGGAGACCGGCGACGAATTCAGGGTGGAACAGATCGATTCGGAAAAGCACACGCTTACGACAACGGATTCCATTTTCTACTCCCCATAAAATCAACAAATAATTTGTGTATTTTTTAGTAAGTTTTTTGTTGGTTTTTCAGAGGTTTCCTCGTTGACATCGGTGGTTATTTTTGTTACTATTAAACCTTAAATAGGGAAACATATTGACAAAGAGATAAGAGAAAGAGAGTGAAAAAATGAGCGAGATTATTGGCGAAGGAATTACATTTGACGACGTACTCCTTGTTCCGGATTATTCAGAAGTGATCCCGAATCAGGTAGACATCCGCACAAAACTGACAAAAAGAATCCAGCTTCAGATACCGCTTATGAGCGCCGGCATGGATACGGTTACGGAAAACCGTATGGCTATTGCTATGGCAAGACAGGGCGGTATCGGTGTAATACATAAGAATATGAGTATTCAGGCGCAGGCGGAAGAAGTTGATAAAGTAAAGCGTTCAGAAAACGGCGTTATCACGGATCCGTTTTCATTATCCGCAGAGCATACGCTGGCAGACGCTGATGATCTCATGGCAAAGTTTCGAATTTCCGGTGTGCCGATCACGGAGAACGGCAAGCTAGTCGGCATTATCACGAACCGCGACCTGAAATTCGAGGAAGATTACAATAAAAAGATCAAAGAATGTATGACGTCTGAGGGACTGGTAACGGCAAGAGAAGGAATCACGCTGGAAGAGGCAAAGAAGATTCTGGGCGCTGCCAGAAAAGAAAAACTTCCGATCGTAGACGAGAACTTTATGTTGAAAGGTCTTATTACGATCAAGGATATTGAGAAAACGATCAAGTACCCGAACGCTGCGAAAGATTCCAAGGGACGCCTGCTCTGCGCTGCGGCTGTCGGCGTAACGCCGGATATTACCGATCGGGTGGACGAGCTGGTGAAGTCCCATGTAGACGCAATCGTAATCGATACCGCGCACGGACATTCCGCAAATGTTCTGAAGACGTTCGGAATGATCAAGGAAAAATATCCGGATCTGGATGTGATCGCCGGTAATGTTGCTACAAGAAGCGGCGCAAAGGCTATGATCGATATGGGTGTGGACGCAGTAAAGATCGGTATCGGACCGGGTTCCATCTGTACCACAAGAGTTGTTGCCGGTATTGGCGTACCGCAGATCACGGCGATCATGCAGGCGTATGATATCGCAAAAGAAGCGGGAATCCCTGTCATTGCCGACGGTGGTATTAAGTATTCCGGAGATATTACCAAAGCGCTTGCCGCCGGAGCGAATGTCTGCATGATGGGCAGTCTGTTCGCAGGCACTGACGAGGCGCCGGGTGAATTTGAATTATATCAGGGAAGAAAATATAAAGTATATCGCGGTATGGGTTCTCTTTCCGCTATGGAATGCGGAAGCAAGGACCGGTATTTCCAGAGCAATGCAAAGAAGCTGGTTCCGGAAGGCGTAGAAGGACGTGTTGCTTACAAGGGCAGCATCGAAGATACGGTATTCCAGCTGATCGGCGGACTGCGTGCCGGTATGGGTTATGTAGGCGCAGAGACGATTGATATGCTGCATGAGAAAGCGAAGTTTATCAAGATTTCTGCCGCATCACTCCGTGAGAGCCACCCGCATGACATTCAGATCACAAAAGAAGCGCCGAACTATAGCGTGGAATAAAAAAATAAAATAACGAAGGGGCGGGCATTACGGGAGTAGTGTTCGCCCTATTTTGAGGGAAAAAAGATGATACGAGAAGATGTAAGAAATATTGCGATTATCGCACATGTCGACCATGGAAAGACCACTCTGGTAGACGAGCTTTTGAAGCAGAGCGGCGTATTCCGTGAAAATCAGGAAGTGGCAGAACGCGTCATGGATTCCAATGATATTGAACGGGAGAGGGGAATTACAATCCTCTCTAAAAATACGGCTGTCACGTATAAGAATACGAAGATCAATATTATTGATACGCCGGGACATGCGGATTTCGGCGGCGAGGTAGAACGTGTCTTAAAAATGGTAAACGGCGTAATTCTGGTAGTAGACGCATTTGAAGGCGCTATGCCGCAGACGAAGTTCGTGCTGAAGAAAGCGCTGGAACTGGATCTCAATGTGATTGTCTGCGTCAATAAGATCGACCGTCCGGAAGCGCGTCCTGAGGAAGTGGAGGAAGAGGTATTGGAACTTCTTCTGGAATTGGACGCATCTGATGAACAGCTGGACTGTCCGTTTATTTATGCGTCCGCCAAGGAAGGCTGGGCGTCTTATGAGGCGGACAAGCCGGGTACGGATATGAAGCCTCTGTTTGAGACAATCTTAAAATACATTCCGGCGCCGGAAGGTGATCCTGAGGCAGGAACGCAGGTTTTGATCAGCACGATTGATTATAATGAGTATGTCGGAAGGATCGGCGTCGGCAAGGTGGATAACGGAACTCTGAAACTGAATCAGGAAGCGGTTATCGTGAACCATCATGCGCCGGATAAGAAACTGAAAGTAAAGATAGGAAAACTCTATGAGTTTGAAGGTCTGGATAAGATTGAAGTAGAAGAAGCAACCGTCGGGTCGATCGTGGCAGTGTCCGGTATTTCCGATATTCATATCGGCGACACGATCTGTTCGCCGGAGGATCCGCAGGCGATTCCTTTTCAGAAGATTTCGGAGCCGACTATTTCCATGGATTTTATGGTAAATGATTCACCGCTTGCCGGAAAAGCCGGAAAATATGTGACTTCCAGACATTTAAAAGACCGTCTGTTCCGGGAACTGAATACGGACGTAAGCCTTCGGGTGGAGGAAACGGAATCCACAGACTGTTTCAAAGTGTCCGGACGGGGAGAGCTTCATTTGTCTGTCCTGATCGAAAATATGCGGCGGGAAGGCTATGAGTTCGCTGTCAGTAAGGCGGAGGTTATTTATAAAACCGATGAGCGCGGCAGGAAGCTGGAGCCTTTTGAGATCGCTGTCATTGACGTGCCGGATGAGTTCTCCGGAACTGTCATCAATATGCTGAGTGTAAGAAAGGGCGAACTTCAGGGGATGGCGCCTTCGGAAAACGGAACCACCCGTCTGGAATTCCGGATTCCGTCCAGAGGACTGATCGGGTTCCGGGGGGATTTCCTTACGGCTACCAAAGGAAACGGCGTGATCAATACGATCTTTGACGGTTACGACATTTATAAAGGGGATATGATGTACCGGCAGCAGGGATCTCTCATCGCATTTGAGGACGGAGAGGCGATTACCTACGGTCTGTTTAATGCACAGGAGAGAGGTACTCTTTTTATCGGACCGGGCGAGCAGGTTTATGCAGGAATGGTTGTTGGTGAAAACGGACGTTCCGAAGATATTGAAGTAAATGTCTGCAAGAAAAAGCAGCTGACGAATACAAGAGCCTCCGGTTCTGACGAGGCGTTAAAACTGACGCCTCCAAAGGTACTGAGTCTGGAACAGGCTTTGGATTTTATCGATACGGATGAACTTTTGGAGATCACGCCGAAGGATATCCGGATCCGTAAAAAGATCCTGGATTCCAGAATGCGTATGCGGGCAAACAGGAATCATACGGAGTAAAGGAAAGGGGTGTGTTAGAAGCATATGAGAAATCTGACAATGCTTATGGATTATTATGAACTGACGATGGCGAACGGTTATTTTGAGCAGGGATTCAAAGATACGATCGCAGTTTTTGATATGTTTTACAGAAAAAATCCGGACAACGGGGGATTTGTCGTAAGCGCAGGTCTGGAGCAGCTCATCGATTATGTTTCCGATATGCATTTTACGGAGGAGGATATCGACTATTTAAAGAGCCGGAAAATGTTCTCCGAAGGATTTATTGAGTATTTAAAGAATTTTAAGTTTACGGGAACCATTGAAGCCGTACCGGAAGGGACTATCGTTTATCCGAATACGCCGATCGTTACCGTGACGGCACCTGTCATTGAAGCGCAGCTTATGGAAACCATGCTGCTTCTGTGTATCAATTTCCAGTCGCTGATCGCGACGAAGGCATCCCGTATCTGCCGCGCGGCAAACGGGGCAGTGGTTATGGAATTCGGAGCCCGCAGGGCGCAGGGACCGGACGCCGCTATGCTGGGCACCCGCGCCTGCTATATCGGGGGCGTCAATTCTACGGCGACTGTGATCGCCGATACGAAATACGGTGTGCCGGCGGTGGGAACCATGGCGCATAGCTGGGTGCAGTTTTATCCGACAGAATATGAAGCATTTAAAGCTTATGCGGAGGTTTATCCGGATGACTGCGTACTTCTCATTGATACCTATGACATTTTGCGGAGCGGACTTGTGAACGCTATCCGTGTTGCCCATGAGGTGCTGGAGCCGCAGGGAAAGCGTCTGAAGGGAATTCGGATCGACAGCGGGGATCTGGCTTATTTCTCAAAGAAGATCCGGAAAAGACTGGACGCAGAGGGATTGACGGATTGTAAGATCGTTGTCTCAAACAGCGTGGATGAATATTTAATCAGTTCACTAAATACGCAGGGAGCAAAGATTGATTCCTATGGCGTCGGCGAACGGATGATCACGGCAAAATCCGATCCTGTTTTCGGCGGCGTATATAAACTGGTGGCGGTAAAAGACGGAGATGACTTTGTGCCGAAGATTAAGATCTCCGAGAATATTGAGAAGATTACAAATCCGGGTAAGAAGAAGCTCTGGCGGATCTACAGCAAGGAGACAGGGTACGGACTTGCCGACCTTCTCACACTGTATGATGAAGAAGTTGACGGGGAAAAACCGTTCCCATATATCGATGAGCTGAAGCCGTGGAAAAAGATGCGGTTTGAAAACGTGATCGCAAAACCGCTTCAGGTGACGATCTTTAAAGACGGAAAACTGGTATACCAAAAACCGGAATTAAAAGAGATCAGGGAATATGTCGAATTCCAGCTTAAAAATCAGGTATGGGAGGAAGAACAGCGGTTTGAAAATCCGCATATCCATTATCTCGACCTTTCCGAGAAGTTATATCAGGTAAAGGAAGCCCTGCTTGCGACAGGACATGATGTTTCAAAAGAAAATAAATAATTTCATTGCCATTACCGGATAAAAATGTTACTATTATTTTGTAGTTTCCTGAAAAAATTGGGGGTAGGTGTTTGAGATGGAAAATACGGATAATCAGATCAGTTACGATGAATTTGTCCTCAATTTCAGAGTAGAAGAAAATGTTCCTGTGGACCAGTATGAGATGAATATGTATAACTACGAGTTTGTGGGAAACCGGACGACATGCAGTCTTGTCACCGTTGACGGCGTTCAGGTTTTGCAGTACAAGATTCCTGCAACACTTCCGCTGGAGCAGTTTTTGCGGAAGCAGTTATATAAGGGAGAATTTCTTTCAATTCTCTCCAATATTCTGAATCAGCTTTTGTTTTTTGAAGAAAACAAGATGCCGTCAAGGAAGATACTTCTGAATATTGAGTATATGTATATTGAGCTGTCAACGTTGGATATACAGTTGATCTATATGCCGATCAACAAGCGGTTCGCAGACTGCAATATCACAAAATTCATCCAGACGTTTATCAGTAAAGTGCGTTTTGCGAATATGGAATGTGTGGAGTGCGTGGAGAAGATTCTTCAGTATCTGGACAGCAAGCTGATGTTTGATCTGGCGGATTTTTACCACTTTATCCTGTCTCTGGAAGAAGAGACGATCTTGGAAGATGAGAAGGACGAAAGTGAATCCAGTACAACGGTGCTTGCGACTTCGGCAAACTACAATAATCCGATCCCTTATCTGGTACGGATCAAGACAAATGAACTGATACCGATCATTAAATCAGAATTTATGGTTGGAAAATCAGCGGAGGCGGATTATCAGATCACGGATAACCGAAAAGTAAGCCGGCGTCATGCAACCTTCCGGATCAGCAACGGAGAATGTTACGTTCGGGACAATCATTCGACCAATCATACGTTTATCAATGGAAAGCTCATTCAGCCGGAATTTGAGATCATGCTGTCAAATGACGATTATATACGGATGGGTGATGAAGAATTTAAGTACTGGGTACGGTAAGATTACATAGCAGTTTTATAAAAGATCAGGACGATTTACGTCCTGATTTTTTTGTCGTTTCTGGCGAATCTTCGGATTGGAAAATTGAATAATTCATAGTCGTTCGGTAAACCCTTATAACATGAAAAATTGATTAAGAGCTTGACGTATAGGGGGATAAGAACATGGCTATCAACAAAGTAATGATCTGCGGTGTTAATACAGCGAAACTGCCTCTGTTATCACAGGCTGAAAAGGATGAATTATTCGAAAGGATTGAAAAGGGAGATAAGGAAGCAAGGGAAACATTCATTAAAGGAAACCTGAGACTGGTTCTCAGCGTGATCCAGCGTTTTACAAATTCCGGTGAAAATCCGGATGATTTATTTCAGGTCGGCTGCATTGGCCTGATGAAGGCAATCGATAATTTTGACCGGAGTCTGGACGTGAAGTTTTCCACGTATGCGGTACCTATGATCATCGGAGAGTGCAGAAGATATATGCGTGATAATAATACTATACGGGTGTCGCGTTCTTTGCGTGATATTGCGTACAAAGCGATCTATGCAAAGGAAATGCTGCTCAGAAACAACGATAAAGAGCCGACTATGGAGGAAATATCGGCGGAGATCAATATACCGAAAGAGGATATTATCATGGCGTTTGACGCGATCGCAACGCCGATGTCACTGTATGAACCTGTCTATCAGGAAGGGCAGGATACGCTTTATATCATGGATCAGGTAAGCGATAAGAAGAACCGGGAAGAAAACTGGGTGGAGAATATTGCCTTGCGTGAAGCAATGCACAGGCTGGATGATAGGGAATATAACATTATAAAACTGAGATTTTTTGAAGGAAAAACACAGACGGAAGTGGCTTCGGAGATTTCCATATCACAGGCGCAGGTAAGCCGTCTGGAAAAAAATGCATTGAAATCCATGCGGAATTACCTGCGGTAAGAGGAGGAGAACATTACCAGTCCTCGTCTGCCTGCTCGTCATTTCCATAATTATCAATAAGGATCTCGCCGATATTCAGGTCGACGTTATCAAGATCCTGAAGAATTTTAGCATCTCTTACCTGAGGTGCTAAATTTTCTTCCATTTTTTTTAATTCTTCTATATTGATTCCGGTCATGAGGGAAACTTCCTCGACCGGAATTTTTCCTTTCAGCATACGCTCTGCAACATCATATTTTGCTTTTGTCGTATTATTCATTATTTTTCATCCTTTCTGAAAGCTCTGCGAGGTAGTCCTCGTTGATCTTGATCATAGTCTGCATGGCAGCCGGTCCCGGCGCCCCGGTTATGTTCCGCTTTTCTACACATTCTTTCAGACTGATGGCGGAATAGATATCTTCTTCGAATACCGGACTGATGGCTTTATATTCCTCTAAAGAAAGATCCAGCAAAGAAACATTTTTTTCGATACAGTAAAGCACCAATGCTCCTACAATGCCATGGGCATCCCGGAACGGTACGCCATGATTTACCAGATAATCCGCTGCGTCTGTGGCGTTGGTAAAGCCGTTCATTGCACTTTCTTCCATACGGTCTTTGCGTAATTTCATGGTATGGAACATACCGGTAAAGAGGAAAATGCATCCTTTTACGGTTTCAATCGCATCAAAGGTCATTTCCTTATCTTCCTGCATGTCTTTGTTATATGCAAGCGGAATCCCCTTCATGGTTGTGAGCATGGACATCAACGCCCCGTAAACCCTTCCGGTCTTTCCGCGTACAAGCTCTGCAATGTCCGGATTCTTTTTCTGCGGCATGATCGAACTTCCCGTGCTGTATGCGTCATCCAATTCCACAAACTGGTACTCATTGGAGTTCCAGAGGATGATTTCTTCCGAGAAGCGGGAGAGATGCATCATGATCGTGGAAAATGCGGAAAGCATTTCAATGACGTAATCTCGATCCGATACGGAATCCATGCTGTTAAGCGTCGGTCCGTCAAATCCGAGCAGGGAAGCAGTCAGCTCCCGGTTCAAAGGATAAGTGGTTCCGGCAAGGGCGCCTGCGCCAAGCGGGCAGTAGTTCATCCGTTTGGAAATATCGGTCAGCCTGCTGAAATCCCGCTTAAACATTTCCATATAAGCTCCGATATGATGGGCAAATGTGACAGGCTGCGCTTTCTGAAGATGGGTAAAGCCCGGCATATAAGTTTCCGTATTTTCCTTCATTTTCAGGTGCAGCTCCTGCATGAGATCGTAGAGGAGTTTTTGCGTCTCAAGCAGTTCGTCTCTTACATAGAGCCGCATATCGAGCGCGACCTGATCATTCCGGCTTCTTCCTGTATGCAGCTTCTTT
>CANRMC010000079.1 GCA_947631605.1 uncultured Lachnospiraceae bacterium | reverse complement strand
GGCTTTGACTGGAAGAAGCGGTTCCGGCAAATCCACAATCTTAAATCTGCTAGGCGGGATTGATACTGCCACTTCCGGAAAAATTATGATTAAGGGAAATGACATTACAAAAATGGATGACCGCAGGCTTACAAATTTCAGAAGTAAACATATTGGTTTTATATTCCAAAATTATAACTTAGTGAATGAACTGACAGCAATCGAAAATATAAGGTTGCCTCTGGATCTTACAAATCAAAAATATGACAAAGAATATGAAAATGAAATTATTAAAATGTTACATCTGGAGGATAGATTAAAATTTAAACCGAGCCAGTTATCAGGCGGACAACAACAACGAATCGCAATTGCAAGAGCCCTTATAACAAGACCGGATATCGTTCTCGCGGACGAACCAACCGGTAATCTGGATAAAAAAACAGGAGATGATTTTATTAATTACATTTTTGAAGCAAACAGATTATACAGCCAGACTTTTATTATAGCTACCCACGATATTGAATTAGCAGGCAAGATGGATAGAATTATTACGATAGATGACGGTAAAACCATAAATTTATCGAATGAAATGCAGGAGAGAAAAAGATGAAAATTTTATCGTTGGCATTTAGAGATACCATAAAATCCAGAAATTCCATAATGCTTTTTATAGGACTTATAATATCAGTTGTTTTCCCCATATTCATATATATGGTTACAAATTCTTTTATGGTGTCCGCAGATCAAATGGCTTCGCAGATATATGGATATTTTGATAATATATTGTACATGGAAGAAGGTTATGTGGGTTCTGATGAAACTGAGACAGTTCCAAATCTTATCAGTGATTATGCAGATATATTTGGCGTAATCAGAATTTATGAAGTTGAAGAGGAGGAGGAAATAACCGTTGGTTATATAGATAACAATGGAATTTCACTTGGATGTGTTCGTCTGCTTGAAGGGAAACTGCCTGAAAAGAAAGATGAAATTGCTGTATGTAATTCTTTAATTTATAAAAATGATTGGAAAGACAAGTTAGGTAATCCTGTTACGATTGGGGATAAAAACTATATACTTGTTGGAATTATTAATGATTATTCAGCATTATGGAATAAACCCGTTAATAATAATTCAATTTACATTCCAAATGTATTAATATCAGATGATACGATCGGTGAAAACTATAATAACATATACCAAGAGCATTTTCTGATAAAAAATTCCGTTAATTTTGATGAAAATATATATTTGAATAATCCAAATCTCATTTCAAATGTAAATAGAGTCAATAATAACAGTAGTTCAAAATATAGACTCCCATTTTTCGTGATTATTTTAACTACATGTTGTAGTTTGCTTTTAAATATATATATTTTTAACTTTTATTTTGAAATGGAACAACGAAAGATGTCTTTGCTTCGATGTCTGGCTTTGAATAATGTACAGCTTATCTGGTATACGTTTGCTAAAGTATTGATCGTAGCATTGATTTCTATTGCTGTTGGAATACTAATAGGCAATGGAGGAGCCTATTTATCAGTTAAATTATTTAATCATATACTTAATATTGATAAACAATACGTAAATTCAAATATTTATATATGGTATAGCGTATTGATTTGCTTCATCATCTCACTTATATCTATATATATTGTTTCTTATAGAATAAAGAGATTAAATCCATTAGATATTTACAGGAAAGGATATCGTAGTGAGAAAAAAGAAGTAATCTTAATATTGTTTTCGGCTTTTTCTATGGCACTATTTATTACATTATTTGTATATATGAATAATTATGCAGAACAAGTATCAGATGTTTTTGGAAAGATGCCGATCAATTATGATTATGAATTTATTACTGACCTAAATTCAGTTGATGTATCTTATGTTGATGATAAAGGTCAGACGATTAACATAAAAACAATACCGGATGATGATACGGTTTTTTATTTGCCAGACTATAATCATATCATTCCTAACAGTGTGATCCATGATATCGAAAAAGAATCAGGTGTACGGAATGTAAGCGAGTATATGGAAATTAATAATCTTTATTTATATCATGCACCTCCTGAATTGAATAATAAATACCTGAATTATTTCAGAAATGAAACTATGCTGGATGAATCCATAACCTCGAAATTTAATTTGACTGAAAATATTTTGAAAATACAATATATGGGTTATCCGGAAAAAGAAATATTAGATTTAAAAGAATACTTAGCTGAGGGAGAAATCAATATAGATAAAATAAAATCCGGAGAAGAGGTGATATTGATGATTCCGGTGTATGAATTTGAGGATCTGGGAGATGGATATTATCAACAGAATTTTATACCCTATAATCAGTATGAAAATAAATCCAACCAATACAAAGACACTTATTTTTCAGTTGGAGATGAAATAACATTTTTACAGTTCTATTCACCAGACGGAGAGTTAAACGGGTATATTGACCGAAATCAGGTAAATGATTGTCTGCAATACAAACAATACAAAACAAAAGTCGGAGCTATCATATATGAAAGGGTTAAATGGTTTGATAATGCAACCCAGCCACCGGCAGCATATACAATCTTAGGATTAAATGAGGCAATTATCAATATGGATATGTTTCCGGAAATATCGAGAGTTCAAATATATTTAAACAACAATATATCCTATAAAGACTTTGATGATACGATCAGGTATTATCAAGAACAATTAAGCGATTTTTCATTTAGAAATCATGCAGCCGAAATGCAAGAATATAGAGAATTTAAGCTGGTGATCAACTCTATCTGTTTATTTCTGATAATTACTATTTGTATTATTATTGCCATTATCATGTTGATTGAAGATAAAATTAATTTTGAAAGCAGAAGAAAATATTATGGATTGCTGCATATAAATGGTCTTGATAATAAACGGTTGTCTGCAAGGCACATCATGAAAGCTGTAAAGCTTCAGATTACGGCCCTGATATTATCATTTCCGGTTTTAATTGTGATGGCAGATCATATGTATGGAAGCATAGAATATTTCGTAAAACTGATAAGTATATCAAATACGATATTTATCTTTGTTTATGTATTAAGTATGATATTTTTTTCCTGCATTGTTACATTGGTAAGTTTACGAAAAAGAACAATCGCTCAAATGATTATTGATTAATTCCCAGCACTTTAATAGAAAAGCAGGAGAGTGAACTTCATTCCCCTGCTTTTTCTAACGCTTTATATAGTTTAGAGCGACCGGAAAAGTCCGATAACCTTTCCGATAATGGATAGGTGGTCTACGATGATCGGATCCATGTAGTCATTTTCCGGTTGCAGCCTGTAGTGTCCGTTCTCCTTGAAGAACCGCTTTACCGTAGCGGAATCATCGATCAGGGCAACTACGATGTCGTTATTGGAAGCCACCGGCGTTTCTTCCACCAGTACCATATCGCCGTCCAGAATACCGGCATTGATCATACTTTCTCCCTTTACCTTCAGCATAAAAGTCTGTAGATTGTGGACAAACTCAGGAAGCACAGGGAAATACCCCTGAATATTTTCGGTTGCCAGTATCGGCTCGCCGGCTGTTACCGTACCGACGATCGGAACATTTACAAGCTCCCTTCTGGAGAGATTGAACCCGTCATCATCCAGTATCTCTATCGCTCTCGGTTTGGTCGGATCGCGCCGGATATATCCGTTATTTTCCAACGTTGCCAGATGTGCGTGAACCGAAGATGTAGATTTTAGTTTCACTGCTTCACAGATTTCGCGGACAGCAGGAGGATAACCTTTTTCCAGTATGCATTGTTTGATATATTCTAGGATTTCCTGCTGCTTTGCCGTAATCTTGCCTTTTCCCATTCTTTTACCTCCATTCCAGATTCGATTCCTACCGAAAAAACGCTAAAAATCATATTTCTGTTCACATTTTAACACAACGAAAACAAAAATGCAAACAAATGTTCTAAATTATTTTCATTTCGTTTGGATTTCTATCTTGATAAGTTAAATTTTTTGTCTTATTATAAGTATAATTGTGTGATTCGATAAGAACGCGCTCTAAAAATATTAGGAGAAATTAAGAATGAAAGAAAAACTGCTTCACACGCCGGAGGGTGTACGGGATATCTACAATTCAGAATGTGAGAGAAAGAATCAGGTTGTTATGCATATCCACCGCGTTCTGGAGCTTTATAATTATCATGATATCGAAACGCCGACCTTTGAGTATTTCAACATCTTTAACATGGACAAGGGTTCCGCGCCGTCCAATGAAATGTATAAATTCTTTGACCGGAACAATAATACGCTGGTACTCCGACCGGATATTACGCCGAGTATCGCAAGGTGCGCCGCCAAGTATTTTCCGGAGGAGGAGCTGCCTATCCGTCTATGCTACAAAGGCAATACGTTCACAAATGCGCCGCTCCATCAGGGCAAACTGGCAGAGGCTACGCAGATTGGCTGCGAACTCATCAATGACGACAGTTCTGCTGCCGATGCCGAACTGATCGCCTGCGTCATCGATTGTCTCAAGGCTTCCGGACTGGAGGAGTTTCAGATTGAAATCGGTGAGATTGAATATTTCAAGGGGATTATGGAAGAAGCGGGAATCGACTCCGAAACGGAGCTGAAGTTAAAAGACTATATCCAGCTAAAGAACTTCTTTGGATTACAGGAATATGTAAAAACGCTTTCGCTTTCCGATAACCTGAAGGAAGCCCTGATGAACTTTGATAAACTATTCGGCGGTCTGGAAATGCTGGACAAGGCGTCTGCCTATACCCAAAATCCGATGGCGCTTTCTGCGATTGACAGAATGCGGAAAGTCTATGCAGCGCTTTCTTGTTACGGTTATGAATCCTATATCAGCTTTGATCTGGGTATGCTGAACCGCTACAATTATTATACCGGCATAGTTTTTCGGGGATATACCTACGGAACCGGAGACGCGGTCATAAAAGGCGGAAGATATAACAACCTCTTATCTCAGTTCGGGAAAAATGCGCCGTCTGTCGGATTTGCGATTTTTGTTGATGAACTGATGATGGCACTCCAGAGACAGCATAAGGAATTTTCCAATCAACGAAATGGAGCGCTGGTCTTATATCAGATCGAACATCAGGAGAGTGCGATCTCTCTCGGAAATAAACTGCGCGCTTCGGGTACAAGAACGGATCTGATCCGGAAATCCAGCCGGCATGAACTGGACGAGTATTTATCCTACGCAGAGCATGAAAATATGGAACAGTTGTATTTCTTTGTTGATGAGAATACGGTTCGCTGCATTTCCCTGTCCGACTGTTCGGAACGGACGATGCATTATGACGAATGTTAGGAGGCTGACATGAGATACATTACATTTGCGCTTGCAAAAGGCAGGCTTGCCCGGACAACCCTTTCTTATCTGGAACGCATTGGCGTTACTTGTGAGGAAATGAAGGATCCGGATACGAGAAAACTGATTTTTGTAAATGAAGAATATAAATTAAAGTTTTTCCTTGCCAAGGCGACGGATGTTCCCACCTATGTGGAGTATGGAGCCGCTGATATCGGCGTTGCTGGAAAAGATACGATCATGGAAGAAGGACGGAATCTCTATGAGGTTATGGACTTAGGCTTCGGCAAATGCCGGATGTGCGTCTGCGGTCCGGCTTCCGCAAGAGAACTTCTGAAACGGAACGAGATCATTCGCGTGGCAAGCAAATATCCGAATATTGCCAAGCATTATTTCAACGATACAAAGAACCAGACAGTGGAAATCATCAAATTAAACGGTTCCGTAGAGCTTGCGCCGATTGTCGGATTATCCGAGGTTATCGTCGATATTGTGGAAACCGGAAATACCTTACGGGAAAACGGGCTGGAAGTATTGGAGGAAATCTGTCCGCTCTCGGCAAGAGTCGTGGTAAATCAGGTAAGCCTCAAAATGGAGCATGACAGGATCATGCATATACTCAATGAACTAAATCTTGTGCTGAAGGAGGATAGCAGGAAATGAGAATCGTATCATTAGATGAAAATGCAAAAAAAGACATTTTAAATAATCTGTTAAAAAGAAGCACAAATAATTACGGCGATTACGAGGAAACAGTTAAGGAAATCGTTGAAAACGTCCGCACGAACGGTGACGCCGCATTATTTGAATATACAGAAAAATTCGACCATGCAAAACTTACAAAAGATACTATCAAGGTAACAGAAGAAGAGATTCAGGAAGCCTATGCTGCCGTTGACGGCGAACTGCTTCGGATCATTCAAAAAGCAATCGCAAATATACGGGAATTTCACCAGCTTCAGAAACGGAACAGCTGGTTTGAAACAAAGGATAACGGTATCATTCTCGGTCAGCGTATTACAGCGATCGATTCTGCGGGCGTTTATGTTCCGGGCGGAAAAGCCGCCTATCCTTCCTCGGTCCTTATGAATGTAATTCCGGCTCATGTGGCAGGCGTTCAAAATATTATTATGACGACTCCTTGCAACGCAGAGGGGAAAGTCTATCCGACAACTTTGGTTGCAGCCAAGGAAGCCGGCGTAACAGAAGTTTACAAGGTTGGCGGCGCACAGGCAATCGCCGCGCTTGCATTCGGTACGGAATCAGTACCGAAAGTCGATAAGATCGTCGGACCGGGCAATATTTTCGTTGCCCTTGCAAAACGAAACGTCTACGGACACGTAAGCATCGATTCGATCGCAGGTCCCAGCGAGATCCTGGTACTTGCTGACAAATCGGCAAATCCAAAATATGTAGCGGCAGATCTGCTTTCGCAGGCAGAGCATGACGAACTCGCGTCCGCAATTCTGGTTACCGACAGTATGGAGCTTGCCGAAAAAGTTTCCAAAGAAGCGGCAGCCTTTACCGAAAAGTTAAGCAGAGCAGAGATCATCCAAAAGTCACTGGATAACTTTGGTTATATTCTCGTTGCGGATACATTACAGGATGCGATCGACACTGCAAATGAGATTGCGCCGGAACATCTGGAAATCCTGACGGAAAATCCGTTTGACGTTATGACAAGGATCAAGCATGCAGGCGCTATTTTCCTCGGAGAATATTCCTCAGAACCGCTTGGAGATTATTTTGCAGGACCGAACCACATACTACCTACAAACGGAACCGCAAAATTCTTCTCACCACTCGGGGTGGACGACTTCATCAAGAAATCCAGCGTCATCAGCTATTCGAGAGAAGCACTGCAAGATGTTTACAAAGATATCGCCGCCTTTGCCGAAGCCGAGCATCTGACCGCCCACGCAAATTCCATCCGTGTACGCTTCGAATCAAAGTAACGAACAGAACATAGTGCCTAGAACACAACGCATAAGCATAGCACTTAGAGCATTTAGGATTAAACATGTTACTAAGAACAATATGTATTTAACATTAAGCATGTTGCTAAGAACAATATTTATTAAACAGGTTACTAAGAACATTATAAATTTACATTTCACTCAAAACATTATGTATTGGACAGATTCTTAAAACATAATGTATTCAACATGATACTTCGAACATTATACATTCAACATAGTGCCTAGAGCACAACACATAAAACACATTACATGGTCCTTCCGTTTGCAGTAAACAGCTTTTACAGTACATGCTCCTTCCGCTTGTAGTAAACAGCTTTCGCGGCGCATGATAGTCCTTTGCAGGGACATATGAGCCGCCGGTTCTTAGCGAACACAAGCGTAAGCGCAGTGCGAGCTTAGAACCGCTGCGTGCGAATCTAAGCGCAAGCGGTCCCGGAAAAGGACTATTAAGCGCAGCGGAAGCGTCCCGATAGCAGCGGAAGCGCCCGCCAGCAATACTTGAAGAATCCAACCCAAAATGTTATAATAATTTGATTCAAAGATATGAAGAAAGGGGAATTCATTATGGCAGAACGAAAAGCAACCTGTTCCAGAAGAACAAAAGAAACCGACATTTCTCTGGTTCTTGCACTGGACGGAAAAGGAATCGCCTCCGTCGATACAGGAATCGGTTTCTTCGACCACATGCTGACAAGCTTCGCAAAGCATGGATTTTTTGACATGAGTCTTTCAGTAAAAGGAGATCTGATCGTGGATTCCCACCATACGATCGAAGATACGGGAATCGTCCTCGGACAGGCAATCAAAGAAGCCGTAGGAGATAAGGCAGGAATTAAGCGCTACGGTTCATTTATCATGCCGATGGACGAAACATTAGTGCTTTGCGCCGTTGACCTTTCCGGCAGGCCGTATCTTTCATATGACTTAACCCTTACCACGCCGAAAGTAGGATATATGGATACGGAAATGGTGCGGGAATTCTTTTACGCCCTGTCATATTCGGCAGGCATGAATTTACATATCAGACAGCTTTCCGGCTCCAACAATCATCATATCATAGAAGCCGCTTTCAAAGCCTTTGCCAACGCCCTTTCACAGGCAGTTCAGATAGACAAGCGGTTAGACGGCAGACTGCTTACCACAAAAGACGCATTGTAGGAGGTATCGTTATGGAATATAAAAAGATCATACCTTGTGTGACAATGGAAAATCCAGTTTCCGAAGCCAGATTTTATAACGATGCCGGAGCCGATGAGATTGCGTTCTTCGACAGTACCGCAACCAGAGAAGGCCTGGAGAAGAATCTGCCGACCATAAAAGAGATCACAAGAAATATCGACGTCCCTCTGATCGCCTGCGGCGGCGTCCGCAGACTGGAGGATGTAAAAAAACTGCTTTATGCCGGAGCTTCCAAAGTATGTATGAAGTCAGCCCCATTGGCAGATATTAGTATTGTAACAGAAGCTTCGGAACGGTTCGGTTCCGAACGGATCATAGTCACCATCGACCTGACCGATACGCCGGAACCGGTTGAATATGCGAAACGCCTGAAAAACGCAGGTGCGGGCGAGCTTTTACTCCTTCATTACAACAAGCTCGATAATTATGTGGAACTGGTAAAAGAAATCCGGAAATCCGTCGGACTTCCGATCATTGTTTCGTCTTATTCTACGGACGGAACAGAGATTGCGGCGCTTCTAAAAGAAACCAATGCGGAATCCGTAAGCCTTTACAACCTTTGCGAACATGACGTAATGGAAATGAAACAGGCATGCCGGAATGAAAACGTGCCGGTAAACCTTTTTGAAAGCTCCATGAAGTTTTCGGATTTCAAGGTGAATGAAGACGGGCTGATCCCTTGTATCGCGCAGGATTATAAGACCGGCGAGGTACTTATGCTTGCCTATATGAATGAGGAATCCTTCAATGAAACGATCCGTACCGGAAGAATGACCTACTACAGCAGAAGCCGGAAGGAACTCTGGATGAAGGGCGTAACCTCCGGACATTATCAGTTCGTAAAGTCCCTTACGCTGGACTGCGACAAAGATACCATTCTGGCGAAGGTTTCCCAGATAGGAGCCGCCTGCCATACAGGTAATCCAACCTGTTTCTTTACGCCGCTGGTAACGAAAGAGTATAACGATTCCAACCCGCTTGGGGTATTTCGGGACGTTTACAATACCATTTTAGACCGGAAAAAGAATCCGAAAAAAGGTTCCTACACCAATTATCTGTTCGATAAGGGAATCGATAAGATATTAAAGAAAGTCGGTGAGGAAGCGGCTGAGATCATCATCGCTGCCAAGAATCCGGATCCGGAAGAAATGAAATATGAGATTTCCGATTTTCTCTACCACCTCATGGTTCTCATGGTAGAACGCGATATGAGCTGGGATGATGTGATCGGAGAACTTGCCGATCGGGAATAACCCGACGGATAAAGGAGGATATGCATGAACGCAGTTTTTTCAGAATTAGTCACATATCTTATTAAATATCTGGTATTTGCAGTACTTGCCGTAGCGGGGATCCTCGTCGGCGGACACATCAGAAAGAAAAAAGATATGAAACTCGAAGCAGAAGAAAATGCTTCCGAGGATGTTCAGGATTAAGCAGGAGGATAGAGACGTGGAAAAATACGGAGTCAACCAGTTAAGAGAAATGTTTTTAAATTACTTTGAGCAAAAGAACGGACATCTGCGGATGAAAAGCTTTTCTCTTGTTCCACATAACGATAACAGTTTGCTTTTAATTAATTCCGGTATGGCGCCGCTGAAGCCATATTTTACCGGACAGGAAATTCCGCCAAGAAAACGGGTTACAACCTGCCAGAAATGTATTCGTACCGGCGATATTGAAAACGTAGGAAAGACAGCCCGACATGGTACATTTTTTGAAATGCTGGGTAATTTTTCCTTTGGCGATTATTTTAAGCGTGAGGCCATTCATTGGACGTGGGAATTTCTTACCGATGTAGTCGGGTTAGATCCAGACCGCCTGTATCCGTCTGTATATGAGGAGGATGACGAGGCTTTCGATATCTGGCAGAATGAGATCGGTATCGCGCCGGAGAGGATCTTCCGGTTTGGAAAAGAAGATAATTTCTGGGAACATGGTTCAGGT
>CANRMC010000078.1 GCA_947631605.1 uncultured Lachnospiraceae bacterium | reverse complement strand
TTCCGTGGTGCAGCTTCCGAGCGATGAGATGAAAGGAAGGATCATCGGACGTGAGGGTAGGAATATCCGGACGTTGGAAACGCTGACAGGTGTTGATCTCATTATCGACGATACACCGGAAGCAGTTATCCTTTCAAGCTTCGATCCGATCAGACGGGAAGTAGCAAGAATTGCTCTTGAGAAACTGATCGTGGATGGAAGAATTCATCCGGCGAGAATCGAAGAAATGGTTGAGAAAGCACAGAAAGAAGTCGAAACAATGATTCGTGAAGAAGGAGAGGCAGCAACTCTGGAGGTTGGCGTTCATGGTATTCATCCTGAACTGGTACGTCTCCTGGGACGTATGAAGTTCAGAACAAGCTATGGACAGAATGCTTTGAAACATTCCATCGAAGTTGCCCAGCTAAGCGGACTCCTGGCTGGTGAGATCGGTGTTGATGTCAGACTGGCAAAACGTGCAGGTCTGCTTCACGATATCGGAAAATCTATTGATCATGAAATGGAAGGTTCCCATATTTCCATTGGCGTTGATTTATGTCGGAAGTATAAGGAATCAGCAATTGTTATTAATGCAGTAGAAGCACATCATGGAGATGTTGAACCTGAGAGCCTGATCGCATGTATCGTTCAGGCCGCAGACACAATTTCAGCCGCTCGTCCGGGCGCTAGAAGAGAAACATTGGAAACATATTCTACAAGACTCACGAAGCTGGAAGAGATTGCAAACGGATTCAAGGGTGTTGATAAGACCTTTGCCATTCAGGCAGGCAGGGAAATCCGCGTAATGGTAGTTCCGGAGCAGATCAGTGACTCAGACATGGTTCTTCTGGCTCGTGATATTTCCAAGAAGATTGAAGATGAATTGGAATATCCGGGACAGATCAAGGTAAATCTGATTCGGGAATCAAGAGTTACAGATTATGCGAAGTAATTGTTAATGGATGCTTAAATCTCCGGATGCTGTTTATGCAGCGCCGGAGATTTTTACATTTGTGAAAAATGCATACAGAGTTTCTTTCATTAAGGAGAAAAAATGATTGAGTTTAAAAGAATTAATTCAAAACTTGTTTTTACCGGACACAGAGTACGGGTATATGAAGACGAACTGGAACTTCCGGATGGCAGCCGCGTAAATTATGATCTGGTCCGTAACCGGAACGGTGCGGGCGTTTTGCTGATTGACGAGACTGGTATGCTGATTTTTGTAAAACAGTACCGGACTACGCTGGATGCCGTAGATATTGAGATTCCGGCAGGATGTCAGGAGAATCCGGAAGAACCTTTTGATACCTGCGCCATCCGTGAGGCAGAGGAGGAAACCGGACTGATTCCTCAGAAACTTTATTTCGTAACCAATATCATCGCAGCGGTCGGTCTCCTGGACGAGCGGACGGCAATCTACATCGGAACGAATCTGAAAAAAGGAAGCACCGCCTATGATCCGGAGGAGTTCATCGATGTTGTAAAAATGACGCTTTCCGAGGCGCTTAATGCCGTATATTCCGGAAGGATTATCGACAGCAAGACAGTAATTGCGGTTTTTGCGTACAAGGATATGCTGGAACGTGGAATAATTGAATATTAAGATACATATATAAATAAGGACAAATGGTATCTGCGAAAGGAGCGTGCTGATCTTGGCTAACAGAAACAGGATGATTCTGTTTTTGCTTTCACTTACCGTCTTGTCCTTTTTTGTTAATTTTATGATTGAAAAAGGCTTCCGGTTAAGTTCCCTTCAGATCGATCTTTCCAGACTCATGGGGAATCTGACAGATGAACAGGCTTCTCTGTGGCTCTATACGATCATCCAAAGAACAAAGCAGTTTATCCTTATCCTTTTACTCATGAAACTGTTTCCTGTTTCCTATGTCATAAATGGACTCATTCTGCTTGCAGGAGGGTTTATCGGCGTGCTTTTTTCGGTGGAAACTTTTTACGACGGCTTCTCCGGAATTCTTTATACGATCTTATGTTTTTTTCCTCATTATATTTTTTATTTCATAAATGTTAAAATGTTATCAGAATATTACGGCAAAAATTATGTCATCTACCATAACGAGGGTGGAAAACTAAAAATAATATCAAATTTTGCTTTTAATATTTTCATTTTTCTTTGCGGATTGGTTTCCGAAATCGTTATCAATCAAATTTTTTTAAAAAAATTTTTTCTATATTTAGTGGAAAAATAAATCTTTAAATACTTCATTTTGTATTTTGCCGAAAAATCGCATAAAACCGTTGATTTTTGGGCAAAAATAACCATTGATTTTAAGCAAATATGTAATTATACTGTAACATATTAGCAAAAAATTTCCGATTATGTTAAATTATGTTGTATTATGTAGTCTGCTGTCAGGGGTTATTTTATGGAAGAGCTGGTTCGAGCCTATATTGAATATTTGAATAATGTGAAGCATGCCAGTAAGAATACGCTGGCTTCCTATCAGAGAGATCTTCGGAAGATGGCGCAGTATTTTGAAACAACAGGCGTGAATCGTGTTGATGAGATTACCGCTACGTTTCTGGATTCGTATATTCTTTATCTGGAGAGAAACGGTATGAGCAGCGCAACGGTTTCCAGAAGTATTGCCAGTATTAAGTCATTTTTCACATACCTTCTCAGGCAGGGAATGATTTCCGATAATCCGGCGGAAAATCTGAAACCGCCCAAGATAGAACGAAAAGCGCCGGAGGTTCTTACGATTGAAGAAGTGAACCGGCTTTTGGAACAGCCGTTCCGGAATACGCAGAAGGAGCTTCGGGACAAGGCTATGCTGGAACTTCTGTATGCAACGGGCATGCGGGTATCAGAACTCATTACACTAAAGCTGGCCGACGTAAATCTGTCGTTAAACTATATTCAGTGCCACGATACGGACAAGGTTCGGATCATACCGATCGAAAATGCTGCAAAGGCAGCTCTCAGCCGTTATCTGAAGGATGTACGTCCGAAGATGTGCGGGAATTCCGAATATTTATTTACAAACTGCAAGGGAGAGCCGATGTCGCGGCAGGGGTTCTGGAAGATCATTAAGGCTTATGCCGCAAAAGCAGGCATTGATAAGGATATTACGCCGCATATGATCCGTCATTCCTTCGCTTCCCACATGGTTAATAACGGAGCGGATCTAAGGGCAGTACAGGAAATGCTGGGACATTCCACAATATCTACCACACAGATTTATCTGAAGGATAGAAGCAGCCGGTTAAAAGAGGTTTATGATAAAGCACATCCGAGAGCCGGTGCTGTATAGGAATCTGAAATATGATATACAAAAAAGGAATTTTCTGTAAATTGTTACGGAAGAATTCCTTTTTTTATTAATTTTTCTTCATAAAGGTTGTCGAAACCGTGAAAAATGTATATACTTACAGTATTGTGAAAATAAAGGAGTAAAGATATGGCGGGTTCAATTTACGGAACTTTATTCAGAATATCGACATGGGGAGAGTCCCATGGAAAAGGAATCGGCGTTGTGGTTGACGGGTGCCCGGCGGGACTTGAGATCGACGAGGCTTATATTCAGACTTTTCTTGACCGCAGAAAACCGGGACAGTCTGCATTTTCAACGCAGCGAAAGGAAGCCGATGCCGTGGAGATTTTGTCCGGTATTTTTGAGGGAAAGACGACTGGAACTCCAATTTCCCTGATGATAAAGAATACCTCCCAGATATCAAAGGATTATTCGGATATCGCGGAAACATACAGACCGGGACATGCGGATTTTGGTTTTGATGAAAAATACGGGTTTCGGGATTACCGCGGCGGCGGACGTTCTTCCGGACGGGAAACGGCTGCCAGAGTCGCAGCCGGAGCCATTGCGGTAAAAATTCTGGAAGAAATGGGTATTTCTCTTACCACCTATGTACGCGCCATAGGTCCGTATACGATTGATTATGATAAATTTGACAAAGAAGAGATAACAAGGAATGCTCTTTATATGCCGGATGCGGAATGTGCGGCATTGGCAGCCTCTTATCTGGAGGAAATGAAAAAAAATCTGGATTCTGCGGGCGCTTCCGTGGAATGTGTCATCCGTCATGTGCCGGCGGGAATCGGGGAGCCGGTATTCGATAAGCTGGATGCAAAACTGGCGCAGGCCGTGATGTCCATAGGAGCCGTAAAAGCGGTCGAGATCGGCGATGGTATCCAGGCTGCGAAATTAAACGGTTCTCAGAATAATGATGCTTTTTATATAGAGGAAGGTAAGGTTCAGAAAAAGACGAATCATGCAGGCGGGATTCTGGGGGGAATCAGCGATGGTTCGGATATCATTCTTCGGGCGGCGTTTAAACCGACGCCATCCATCTATCAGGAGCAGGAGACGATAAACAGGAAACATGAGAATGTTTCAATCGCAATTAAAGGACGTCATGATCCGATCGTTGCACCGCGCGCCGTGGTTGTAGTAGAGGCGATGGCTGCCATAACCTTAGTTGACGAAATGCTTATGAACTGTGTCAGCCGTATGGATTACCTGAAGAAGATTTATGAGAGATAGCGGAACAATTGTGGAGGAGGTTACAAATGAATATTATATTTGAGTCATGGAAGAAAAACCGTAAGGGTATTTTTCTTATGGTCATGTCTTCCATATGCGCCTGCTTCGGGCAGCTTTTCTGGAAAGAGTCCGTTCTCCATGGCGGAAATCTTCCGTATCTGCTTGTCGGGGTGCTGGTGTATGCCATCGGTGCATTTCTTATGATCACGGCGTACCGTTTCGGAAAGCTTTCCGTACTTCAGCCGATTTTAAGCTTTAATTACGTTTTAAGCCTGATTCTGGGTGTCTGTGTGCTGAATGAACACATTTCGCCCATTAATGTGGTGGGCGTCTGCGTAATTATGGCAGGCGTTCTTATGATCAGCGGAGGTGATGAGAGTGATTAATTATTTACTGCTGGTCCTTATGACATTTCTGGGTGCGCTTGGGGCTCTTTTCTTAAAAAAATCTTCAAACCATGATACGGTAATGAACCAGATCAAGAGTCCGAATCTTTATCTGGGCGGCGTTTTTTACGGCGCCGGAGCCGTTTTAAACATTCATATTCTGAATTTCCTGCGTTATACCGTCGTTATGCCTATGACGTCTCTTACATATATATGGACGATGTTTTTTTCCTATTATTTTCTGAAAGAGAAGATCACCAAACGGAAGATGGCGGGAATCTTTCTCATTGTCGCGGGCGCTGTCTGTGCCGCGATTTAAAGATATTTTGAAAAAAATCTTGCAAATCATCATATAGTCTGTTATTATGACAACGACCATAACTTAGTAACAGGAGGACTCCGACCTGTACTCAGTTATCGGCGGATATAAAAAAGGAGGATAAAAAAATGATCACAACAGAAACAAAGAAACAGATTATTGCAGAGTATGGTCTGAAAGAGGGAGATACCGGTTCACCGGAAGTACAGGTTGCACTTCTTACGGCAAGGATCAATGACCTGAATGAGCATTTTAAGAATCATCCGAATGATTTTCATTCCAGAAGAGGTCTTTTAAAGATGGTTGGTCAGAGAAGAAACCTGCTTGCTTATCTGAAGAGTAAGGATATTGAGCGTTACAGATCTCTGATTGAAAGACTCGGACTTAGAAAATAATCATAAATGTTATTCAATCATAAAAAGGGAAGAACATCGTTTTGGCGGTGTGATTCCCTTTTTAAATTTTAGAGTAGGGAGGAAGCCGAAAAATGGAAATCAGGGGAACAACAAAAGTCCTTGGAATCTTTGGAAATCCGATCCGTCATACAATGTCCCCGTTCATTCACAATACTCTCAGCAAAGAACTTGGGATCGATGCGGTTTATGTTCCGTTCGGTGTAGAAAACGATATCCGACAAGCGGTGGCAGGCGCCCATGCCATGGGTGTTTCGGGACTAAATGTAACGGTTCCTTATAAGCAGGACGTGATACCGTGCCTTGCGGAGATCGATCAGGCGGCTGCGGAGATTGGAGCGGTAAATACACTCGTTTGGACAGAAGCAGGGTATAAGGGATACAATACAGATATGCTGGGACTTACGAAAGCGGTTAAAAAGGAAGGAATTCCGATACAGGACGAAGAGATTGTGATAATCGGAGCGGGAGGCGCATCACGCGCCGTCTGTTATATGTGCCTTCGTGAGAAAGCGAAACGCATTTATGTTCTGAACCGTACGCTTACGAAAGCGGCGGAACTGGCGGAGGATATGAACCGGCTGTTTAACACCGAAATTGTAGTTCCGGTAAGCGCAGAGAATGCTTCCGCTATTCCGAAGGGCGCCTATGTCATGTTTCAGTGTACCTCTCTGGGATTGAAAGAAAATGACGGGCTTCTGATACAGGACGACGGATTTTATGACATGGCAAAGGCCGGCTATGATCTCATCTATAATCCGGCGCAGACGCCGTTTATGGAAGAACTTATGAAGCGGGGCGTTCCGGTCTCAAACGGACTTTCCATGCTGCTTTATCAGGGGATCATTGCATACGAACTCTGGAATGGTATTTCCGTTCCGGATATACTGTGCGAACGTGTATTATGCTATATGCAGCAAAAGCTGTATGGGGCGAATATCGTTCTGGTCGGATATATGGGCTCCGGAAAAACGACTGTGGGAAATCTTCTTTGCAGTAAATATCAGATGAAGTTTGTGGATACGGATCAGTATATCGAGGAGCAGCAGAATATGAGTATTTCCGAAATATTCCGTCTGTTCGGCGAGGACGCCTTCCGAAAACTGGAGACAGAAGCTCTGGAGGAACTTTCCCGTACCTGTTTTCATACCGTGATCTCAACCGGCGGCGGCATCGTTCTTAAGGAGGAAAACCGAAAACTCCTAAAGAAACTGGGAACCGTCGTTTTCCTGGAGGTTTCGCCGGATGAAGTGGCAAGAAGGCTGCGGGGAGATACCTCCCGTCCGCTGCTTGCCGGAGATTCGGAGGAGGAAATCCTGCAAAAGATAGAAGCGATGCTTGCGGCGCGGCTGCCGTATTATCAGTCTGCTGCCGATCATACGATAAAGGCGGACGAAAAGACTCCGGAGGAGATCGCAGAGGAAATTCATGGAATTTAGCTGTTTAAATCTTACTATTCCTACTTGAAGAATCCTATTTCATATGGTAAAATTTATAAGATTGTATAAAGAATAAAATTATAGATTAAGGAGTTACACTATGTACAAGAAATTTGAGATGGAGCTTGCTGGAAGAACCCTCAGAGTTGATGTAGACAGAGTGGCAAAGCAGGCAAATGGCGCAGTACTGATTCATTATGGAGATACCGTTGTATTATCAACGGCTACCGCTTCCGAAAAACCGCGTGAGGGAATTGATTTCTTCCCGCTCAGCGTTGAATATGAGGAAAAATTATATGCTGTCGGAAAGATTCCGGGCGGATTTAATAAGAGAGAAGGAAAGGCTTCTGAAAATGCAGTCCTTACTTCCCGTGTTATCGACCGTCCGATGCGTCCGCTGTTCCCGAAGGATTATAGAAACGACGTTACGCTGAATAATATGGTTATGTCGGTAGATCCGGAATGTGCGCCGGAACTGACAGCCATGCTGGGTTCTGCGATTGCAACCGCAATTTCCGATATTCCGTTTGACGGACCTTGTGCGATGACGCAGGTTGGTCTGATCGACGGTGAATTTGTTTTCAATCCGAATTCTACACAGAATCATTCTTCGGATCTGAAGCTCACGGTTGCTTCTACCAGAGAAAAAGTCATTATGATAGAAGCCGGAGCAAATGAGGTTCCGGAAGATAAGATGCTGGAGGCTATTTTTGCCGCTCACAAACTCAATCAGCAGGTCATTGCATTTATCGATCAGATCGTTGCAGAGTGCGGCAAGCCGAAGCATACGTATGAGAGCTGCGCAGTACCGGAAGAGCTGTTTGCAGCGATCAAAGAGATCGTAACTCCGGAGGAAATGGAAGAAGCCGTATTTACGGACGTAAAGCAAGTACGGGAAGAAAATATCCGTAAGATCACGGACAAGCTGGAAGAAGCATTTGCGGATAACGAAGAATGGCTTGCGCTCCTTGGAGACGCCATTTATCAGTACCAGAAGAAGACTGTCCGCAAGATGATCTTAAAGGATCATAAGCGTCCGGACGGAAGAGCAATTACCCAGATCCGTCCGCTTGCTGCAGAAGTGGATATTATCCCGCGCGTACATGGTTCCGCAATGTTTACCAGAGGTCAGACACAGATCTGTACGGTTACAACACTGGCGCCTCTTTCCGAATCACAGAAACTGGACGGTCTGGATGTAAACGAAACATCCAAGCGCTATATGCATCATTACAATTTCCCGTCCTACTCCGTTGGCGAGACAAAGGTTTCCAGAGGACCGGGACGTCGTGAGATCGGACATGGTGCTTTGGCGGAGCGTGCATTGGTTCCGGTACTTCCTTCCGTTGATGAGTTCCCGTATGCTATACGTACGGTATCTGAAACATTTGAATCAAACGGTTCCACTTCACAGGCTTCCATCTGTGCTTCTACCATGTCGCTGATGGCTGCCGGCGTTCCGATCAAAAAGCCGGTTGCAGGTATTTCCTGCGGTCTGGTTACCGGAGATACGGATGACGATTATATTGTACTGACGGATATTCAGGGACTTGAAGATTTCTTTGGCGATATGGATTTCAAAGTTGCCGGAACCAGAGACGGTATTACGGCAATTCAGATGGATATTAAGATTCACGGACTGACGGATAATATCATTCGTGAGGCGATCGCGAGAACAAGAGAAGCCAGACTTTAAATTCTGGACGAGGTTATGCTGAAGTGTATCGCAGCACCGCGTGAATCTCTGGGTGAGTTCGCTCCGAAGATCGTTCAGATGAAGGTTGATCCGGAGAAGATCGGTGAGATTATCGGACAGAGAGGAAAGACCATCAATGGCATTATCGAAGAGACCGGCGTTAAGATCGATATTGATGATGACGGACGGGTATTCATCTGCGGCGTTGAACAGGAAGGCATGGATCAGGCAGTGAAGATCATCCATTCGATCGTGGATCCGATCGAAGTCGGAAAGACCTATGAGGGCAAGGTTGTCCGGATTATGCCGTTTGGAGCTTTTGTAGCGCTTTCCCCGAACAAGGACGGCATGATCCATATTTCCAAGCTGGATAATAAGAGGGTTGCAAAGGTAGAAGACGTTGTAAATATCGGTGACACAGTCCGCGTGAAGGTTCTTGACATCGATAAAATGGGGAAGATCAGTCTGAGCCTGAAAGATGCAGAATAAAAAGATGCAGGAGGGTATAGCATGAGATTTGGTTATTTTGATGAACAGAAGAAGGAATACATTATAGATAAACCAAATACACCGGCCCCATGGGCGAATTATCTTGGCTCGCCGGAGTATGGAGCAATTATTTCTAATAATGCAGGTGGTTACAGCTTTGTAAAATCCGGTGCAAACGGAAGAATTCTTCGCTATGTTTTTAACAGCTTCGATCAGCCGGGACGGTATGTCTACCTGAGAGATAACGATTCCAAGGATTACTGGTCTGCATCCTGGCAGCCGGTAGGCAAGGATCTTACGTCTTATAAGAGCGAATGCTGTCACGGAACCGGTTATACGAAAATGAAAGCAGAATATGCCGGTATTGCGTCAGAGGTTCTCTACTATGTTCCGCTTGACAAGACCTATGAAGTATGGAAGACAAGAATTACCAATCAGTCAGATCGGGAGCGCAGTCTTACGGTTACCGGTTATTGTGAATTTACGAATGACAATAATTATGAGCAGGATCAGGTAAACCTGCAATATACCCTGTTTATAACCCGTACGTACTTTGAAGAAAACCGCATCCGTCATGTCTTAAATGAAAATGTGAATAAAGGAAAAGCCGTGAACGGTAATGTTACCTTTGAGCGTTTCTTCGGACTTGCGGGAGCAGACGTATCTTCCTATTGCGGAGAAAAAGAATCATTTCTCGGTATGTACCATAATTATTCCAACCCGCAGGGAGTGGAGACAGGAGATTTGGGAAATCATCTGAATTTTAATGAAAACGCCTGCGGCGCTCTGTCAACCGTGATCACGCTGGCACCGGGCGAATCAAAAGATATTGCATTCGTTCTCGGTATGAAGGACAGGAAAGAAGCAGCCCAGATCATGAATACATATGCAGACGTAAATGCACAGGCAGAAAAGGAATATCAGGAACTCGTTAATTACTGGCATGAGAAATTGTCACATCTTCAGGTTGAAACGCCGAGTCCGGAATTTAATGCCATGATCAACACCTGGAACGCATATCAGTGCTTCATGACCTTTATCTGGTCCCGTGCGGCATCCTTTACCTATTGCGGACTCCGGAACGGTTATGGATATCGGGATACCGTTCAGGATATTCAGGGCGTGATCCATCTGGCGCCGGAAATGGCGCTCGAGAAGATCCGTTTCATGCTTTCCGCGCAGGTGGATAACGGCGGCGGACTTCCGCTGGTAAAATTCGACCACAATGCCGGACATGAGGACACGCCGGATGA
>CANRMC010000077.1 GCA_947631605.1 uncultured Lachnospiraceae bacterium | reverse complement strand
CAGCAGGTAGCGACATGGCTCTTATGTGCCTATAATAAAGAGCAGGCGGAAAATCTTTTGGAACTGTATAAAAATCAATGGGCGCTTTCGACTCTGATCTCCGAATATCTCTCCAGTCTTTACAAGTTGGAGAAACGGGAAGCGGAAGTAAAGAAAGCGGAAGAAGCTTTAGATTATGAGCTTCGGCAGAAAGAGATCATCACGGGTGCTCTTGCCCGTATGATGTCGGATATGGACGAGAATCTGGATCTGATGTTTGAGAAGACCGGAAAACTTCTGGAGTTGGACGGCGTAATCTTATATACGATAAAAAGCAGCGATTCGAAGGAGTTTTCTCTGCGGAAATACTGGAATCCGAACGGGGAGAAACCGGACGCCGCCATTGACGTGAAATGGAACCGGAACAGTTATCAGGCTCAGGAAAAGGAAGCCATAGAGCGCGGCGGATATGTGATCGATCATGGCAGTCATATTTCGAAAGTAAATGTAGGCACGTTTCAGGGAAGGATGCGGGCGCTTATGGCGTATCCTCTGGTTGTCAATGATGTGGTATGGGGCTGGCTGGCGTTTCTTCACAGCAGGTCCGAGCGTGTGTGGACGGAAGCCGAGGTGCTTTTCACACGGGAACTGAGCAGGATCGTAAGGCGTATTTTGGATTACAAGGTCGGAGAAGGAAACCTGAAAAAAGTTAATCATTTCCTGCTGGATACATATAATTATATGCCGGTGGGAATATTTATAAGAGAAAACAAGACCGGAAAGGTCCTGTTTTCCAACCGGTTATTGAATGAAAAGCTGGGATATGATTTTACCGGCACTGACAGCCGGGCCTTTCTTCCGGATGTGCATGATAAATTTGATAATCTGGCTGGTATGAGAACTTCCAATTTTACCAACAATAGTATCATGAAATGGAGAAAATATCTTGGCGGACTGGATACCATTGCTGATATTTCAGAGATACAGATTGAATGGCTGAACCGGGAGCCGGCTTCCCTGATTGTAATCATGCCGGCAAAAGATGAGTAGAGGCCGGAAATGAAAGTGTTTTACGACTGACAGGAAAGGAGAATTGCTTTTTATGGCAAGTTCAGATATTGGGATCGATCTTGGCACCGCAAGTACTTTAGTTTATGTAAGGGATAAAGGCGTTGTGCTGAAAGAGCCTTCTGTTGTTGCATATGATAAAGATCAGGATAAAATTGTGGAAATCGGTGAAGAGGCAAGACTCATGCTGGGTCGTACGCCGGGAAATATTGTCGCGGTAAGACCTCTCCGCCATGGTGTTATTTCCGATTATACAACAACGGAAAAAATGTTGAAATATTTTATACGGAAGGCAGTAGGAAGGAACTTTTTCGGGAGAAGACCAAGGATCAGCGTATGTGTTCCATCCGGTGTTACCGAGGTAGAAAAACGTGCGGTGGAAGAAGCGACTTACAATGCCGGCGCCAGAGAAGTGACGATCATTGAGGAACCGGTAGCGGCTGCGATCGGGGCTGGCATCGATATTATGCGTCCATGCGGAAATATGATCGTAGATATCGGAGGCGGAACCACTGATATTGCAGTTATCTCTCTGGGCGGAACCGTAGTCAGCAGTTCAATCAAAGTCGCTGGCGATGATTTTGACGAGGCTATCATAAGATTTATGCGGAAACGACATAACCTTTTGATCGGCGAGCGGACGGCGGAAGAGATAAAGATCAACATCGGAACCTGTTATAAACGGCCGGAGAATATCTCCATTGATATACGAGGACGAAATCTTGTGACCGGACTTCCAAAGACAGTTACGGTTACGTCAGATGAGACAGAGGAAGCGCTTCGGGAACCGTCTTCACAGATTGTAGAGGCTGTACATTCCGTATTGGAGCGGACGCCGCCGGAACTGGCAGCAGATATTTCGGACCGCGGGATCGTTCTCACCGGAGGCGGCGCACTCCTGCATGGTTTGGAAGAACTGATCGAAGAAAAAATGGGGATCACTACAATGACGGCGGAGGATCCGCTCTCAGCAGTTGCAGTGGGAACCGGAAAATATATCGAATATATTGACAGTAGAAATTAAGGTATATGCATACTGCATGGAATTCATGTAAGTATGCATATTTCATAGATGGAGAACATTTAAACAGGCGGATACAAGATGATACGGGAAGGCTACATAGAAAAAATCATATACCGGAATCAGGAAAATGGTTACTGCGTATTTTCCGTAGAAACTACGGAAGGTACGGAGACTTTTGTGGGTACGCTGCCATCTGCCGGTGAGGGAATGTATATTCAGGCGGAAGGCGAATATGTGCAGCATCCCACCTATGATATACAGTTTAAATTTATCAGCTGCGAACTGAAAATGCCGGATGACATTGTGAGCATTGAACGCTACCTCTCATCAGGCTTGATTAAAGGAATCGGTGAAGTGCTTGCCAAACGGATCGTGCGGAAATTCCAGCTGGATACCATGCGGATTCTGGAGGAGGAACCGGAGAGGCTTGCGGAAGTAAAAGGGATCTCCGAAAATATGGCACGAAAGATAGCTGTATCTTACAGTGAGAACCATGAATTTCAGCAGGTGGTTATGTTTCTTTCCGGATATGGGATCAATGTGAATCTGGCTATGAAGATTTACCGAGAGTACGGGGATGACGTCTATAAGATCGTGAAGGAAAATCCCTATAAGATTGCCGAGGATATCGGCGGCGTGGGATTTAAGACCGCAGACGATATTGCAGGCAAGGTAGGAATTGCACCGGATTCGGATTATAGAAAACGTTCCGCTATCATTTATACATTAAATCAGGCGGTAGGGCTTGGACATATGTATCTTCCGGAAGCCATGCTGATCGCCAAAGTAAAGGAGCTTCTTGGTATTTCTCCTGAAGATGATTTTCTGTATCAGGTACGGAATCTGGAGGAGGACGGTGCAGCGCGGGATGAATTTGCGGAAGCTTTGCAGGAACAGCTTACGGAGCTTGCACTTGAGAATAAAATTGTAATAAAACACATACAGGAGACGCCTGTAGAAAATATTATTTATACATCAGCCAATTATTATACGGAGCTGAACAGCGCCAGACTGCTGGCGGAGCTTAAACTGCAATATGATACGCCGGATATTGAATTACAGGAAGCACTGGAGCGGATCGAGGAACAGGAAGATATTATTTTGGACGACTGTCAGCGGGAAGCAGTAAAAAGTGCCATCCGTTCGGGCGTCGTCGTGATCACCGGCGGGCCGGGAACCGGAAAGACAACGATCATTCATGCGATCATCGAATACTTTGACAGTCAGGGACTTTCGGTCCTTCTGGCAGCGCCTACCGGAAGGGCGGCGAAGAGAATTACGGAATCCACGGGTTATAAGGCGCAGACAGTTCACAGGCTTCTGGAATTTTCCGGCGAACCGGGGGAAGAAGGCGGAACCCGTCTCAGGTTTGGACGAAATGCGGACAATCCGCTGGAGTGTGATGCGATTATTATCGATGAAGCTTCCATGCTGGATAGTTTTTTGTTTTATGCCCTGCTACAGGCAATCGCGTATGGCTGCCGGCTGGTTCTGGTGGGGGATGTCAACCAGCTTCCTTCCGTAGGGGCAGGGAACGTCCTGCGGGATATTATCGACAGCGGCTGTTTTCCGGTGACGGAACTGACGCGGATATTCCGGCAGGCGGAAGAAAGTGCGATCGTGAAAAACGCGCATATGATCAAAGACGGTGAGCATATTACCATAAATAATAAAAGCAGTGACTTTTTCTTCATTCCCCGCTCAGGAACCCGTGAGATCATGCAGGAACTGAACGAACTGGTTCTGTATAACCTGCCGTCCTATCTGGGAATCCCTTCTTCTGAGATTCAGGTTCTTACACCGATGCGGAAGTATGATCTGGGGGTAGAAATGCTGAATGAAAAGCTGCAGACCGTGATGAATCCGGCAGATTCCTCCCGCAGGGAGCAGGAGAAAAACGGGATTATCTTCCGCGAGGGAGATAAGGTGATGCAGACAAAGAATAATTACAAGCTGGAATGGAATGTTTACAGTGAGAAGGGCGGCTATCTTCTGGAGGAGGGAATCGGAGTATTTAACGGCGATATGGGAATCATTGAAACGGTAAATACTTTTGACGAAGAAGTTACGGTCCGCTTTGATGACGGAAGAGAGGCCGTTTATGATTATAACATGCTGGACGAGCTGGAACATGCATTTGCCATTACGATCCATAAGTCTCAGGGAAGCGAGTATACGGCAGTGGTGATTCCGCTCTATAGCGGACCAAGGAAACTTCTGAACCGAAATCTTCTGTATACGGCAGTCACGCGGGCAAAAAAGATGGTAGTGCTGGTAGGAAATATCGGTCTTGTCAACCAGATGATCGACAATGTGGAGGAACAGAAACGGTTTACCGGATTTGCGGACCGGCTCAGAGAAATCTGTGAAGGAGTATGGTAGATCATATATGATATATAATGCGATATCGGAAATTGGGAACAGTCTGAAAGATATTGTTTTTCCGCCCCGCTGCGCGGTGTGCGACGCTGTGCTTCCCATATGGACGGATAAAAAACAGGAGGGTATCTGTCCGTCCTGCAAGGCAAAACTGCCCTATGTGGAGGAACCGCGTTGCTTGAAATGCGGAAAGGAAATAGAGTCGGACACCGAAGAATACTGTGCAGACTGTCAGAAGCTCAATAGAAGTTATAAGAAGGGTTTCCCGTTGTTTCATTATGTGCCGCCGGTTTCTGACGCTGTACTTGCTATGAAATATAAGAACCGGCAGGAATATGCGGATTTTTACGGAAGAGAGATCGCAGGGCGGTTTGGTGCTTCTTTTCATAAGCTGGGAAAAGATATATGTCTGGTGCCGATACCGATTCATAAGAACCGTTTGCGGAAACGGGGATATAATCAGGCGGAACTTCTGGCGGAGACGGTCGGAAAATATACGGGAATTCCGGTTCGGACGGATATCCTGATCCGCGTGGAGGATACGAAGCCGCAAAAAGAACTGAATCCTACGGAACGGACACGGAATTTAAGCAGGGCATTTCAGGTTTCAAAAAATATCCGGTTACCGGACGCTGTGATGCTCGTGGATGACATCTATACGACTGGAGCTACCATAGAAGCATGCACAGAGTTATTGAAGCAGGCGGGTGTAAAAGATATTTATTATACAAGTATCTGCATAGGAAAGGTTTAATTCGGTCATACTGATACCAGATATTAGAAAGTAATGAGGTATTGGTATGACCGAACTTTATGATGACAAAAATAAAGTGAAAGTTGAGATTTCCAACAGTCTGGAAAATAATGTCCGGACCTTGAAATCCCTGTTCGGAGACAGCGGAGATATTGTGCAGAAAAGCTTTGTCTTAGAAAGGGAAGGAAATCCGGGGAAAATCCATGTCATTTATATTGACGGACTTACGGATAATGATATGGTGGAAAATTCCTTTTTAAGACCTCTTTTATATGAATGGAGGGGGAGGAAAGAAACCGACCTTCGAAAATCCATTCTATATATGGAGGCACAGACCGTTGATATAAAAGAAGAAAATGATTTTGATAAGGTCGTACTTTCGATTCTGAAAGGAGATACGGCTGTCTTTCTTGACGGATGCGATTCCGCATTCCTGATCTCCACAAAAAAACTGCCCCTCCGGAGTGTGGGGCAAAATGAAAAAGAACCGTCTGTGCGGGGCCCTCAGGACAGCTTTAACGAGGGATTCCGGACGTCTACGGCGCTGCTCCGGCGGCGGATCCGCGATCCGAAACTTCGGGTGGAGCAGGGAAACCTTGGCGAACGGAGCCGGACGGATTATGCGCTGGTTTATCTGGAGGACGTTGTAAAAGACGGACTGGTGGATGAACTGAAAAAGCGGTTTGAGCAATATGAAATTGATGCGGTTTTTGACAGCGGTATGGTAGAGCATTATCTGGAGGAACATTGGTATTCTCCCTTCCCGATCTTTCAGAGTACGACAAGACCGGATAAGGCGGCGTCCGCCATTGCGGAAGGACGTGTGGTGATCGTCATCGATAATTCACCGGAGGTTCTGATCGCTCCTGCCAATATCAATATGCTGTTTCAAAGCTCGGATGATTATTATAACCGCTGGGCAGTGGCTGCGTTTGCCCGGACGATCCGGTATATCGCCGCATTTATCGCTATAGCGGCGCCGGGATTTTATCTCGCTGTAACCATGTATCATACAGAGATCCTGCCGGACAAACTGTTATACGCCATTGCGGCGGCTCGTTCGGCAGTAACGGGACCTGTTGTGGTGGAAATCCTTCTGATGGAATTTTTCTTTGAACTGCTTCGGGAAGCGGGGCTCCGTCTGCCGGGGCAGTTGGGAAATACCATCGGCGTTGTAGGCGGTCTGATCGTGGGACAGGCGGCAGTGGATGCGGGACTCGTCAGTACGATCGTCGTGATCGTGGTAGCGCTTGGCGCAATCTGCTCCTTTGCGATACCGAATGAAGAATTTTCTTCCTGCTTCCGGCTGCTGAAATTCTTTATTATCCTTACTTCCGCACTGCTTGGTTTATACGGGTTTATTCTCGGCCTGATTTTAATCGCCATTCATTTGGCAAATCTTGTCAGCTTCGGCGTGCCGTATCTCATGCCGGCAGTGGGAGGAAGCATCAATGATTTTCAGGGAAAACAGGATTTTGTTTATCGGGTGCCTTTTAAGAAAATGGTACAAAGACCGTTTTGGGCAAGGGACAGGATCCGAATCCGCAGGAGGTAATTATGTTTACGGAAAATGGTTATATTTCAGCAAGGCAGGTTCGGAGAATGGGAATACTGGAAAATATACCGGCGCCGCTTCTTGTGATTCCTTATGTCTGCTTAAAATACGGGACCGGAATACTGACACTTGCGGCGGGACTGGTCTTTACGCTGCTCTATGCATGGCTGATGCGGGGCTTAGCCGGTCTTGCCGAGAAAACAGGCTCCGGGTACCTTCTTATATGTAACTGGTATATTTCTGTCATCTATGTGCTTCGATACGGAATAAAGGCAGGTATTCTGCTCTGGTATTTTTCTGTGGCGATCCGGAGTTTTCTGATGTATGACCTGAATCCGGTTGTGATCCTGATCGTGCTTGCACTGGTCTGCCTTTACGGTTCCGGCGGAAATATAGAGAGCAGGGGAAGGACGATGGAAATGGTTTTTCTTTGGACCGTTATCCCGCTGATTGCCGCCGGCCTGATCGGAGTCTGGAATCTGGACTGGAGTGAGATCGGCGCGACATTTTACATGGATAACCTGCTTGATCTTGAAATGTGGAAACAGGCACTTACTGTCCTTGCAGTATGTTCTACCTTTGAACTTTTTCTCTATACAGACGCAGCATGCAATCAAAGAAGCAGGAAAGATTTTTATGTGATCCTTGGCTGGACGGTTTTTGCAATCATCTGGGGATTTCTGATCATTGTAGGTACTCTGGGAAACAGTTATCCGGCGCAAAAGCTTTTGAACGGACTGAATGTAATGGAAAGCATTGGAACCGGTATCAAGAGTCTCAGGCGAATTGATTATCTGGTGCTTACATTTCTGGTAGTCGGGATATTTGCTATGATCAGCGGTTATTTTTTCCGGAGCCGCCAGCATTTTGACCATATGATAAAAAGCCGGAAATTCAGAACGCTGGGTGCCTTTGTCGTAGGTTTAGTAGCAATCGCAGCGGCGTTTGCCTGTATGCGGGTGGAGGAACCGGAAATCCTGATCGGACGGTATCTTCTTATGATCGACCTTCCGCTCTCCATCCTGCTGCCGATCCTGGTTCTTTTGGGAAAGGCGAAGGTTTTCAGGGGGATTCCGAAAAAAGCAATGGTTTCTGTCCTGCTTTTCGGGCTTACAGTTATCCTGAACGGCTGCTGGTACGGAGAAGTGTCTTCGATCGAGAATCAGGACTATATTTCTTCCGTAGAAATGGAACCGCAAGGAACAGAGGGAGCGGTCTATACCTTTACTGTTGTGGATCTATCGGAATACGGCGGAAAGCCGGGAGACAGTATCGGATATACGGATCATATGGTAAGCGCAAAGGATTTAGAGGAGGCATGTCAGATTTACAAGGAAGAGTATGAGAAAACTCCGGACTTGGGGCATTTGCAGGAAATTATTTTAGGAGAAGCGGGAGGCGATTCCGATACAGAGGATTTTTTCAATGAAAAGCTTATGGAATTTTGTAACGATCCTTCGATATCAAAGGCGACAGAGGTAGAATATCCGGACGGGAAACGGGTTACGCTTCTGGAAATCCTGCGAAAAACGGAGCCGGAAAAAAATTAAAAGAAAACGCTGTTTTTGAAATATGAATATTCTTTGGGTTATCCGGAAATACTTTCCATTATAACAGTAAATTGTTTGACGGAGGAGTATTTTATGAGAACATGGAATATCATACGGAATTCCCTGACCGGGATTCTGCTGGGTGTAATCGCAGGCGCTGCGATCTGCATTGTTATGACAGTGAACCGTCTGTCGGAGAGAGAGGGGAATGGCATATACAGGAACGAGGCAGTCCCTGCCAATATCACGGGAACACAGGACGGAGGAATTTCCTATTCTTTTTTATCAAATGAGGATATGGCAGCTCTGGAGGGGTTATTAACAGAGGTTGATGCGGGCGGCATAGAAGCAGAGCCAGAGAAGGAAGCAGAAAAACTGTATAATGAAAATATGCAGGTTACGGAAGGAAGCATTCGGATCCAGGATAAGATCCTTCGGTTTCATGTGAAGGCTAACAGTAATTCCGAAGAAGACATAGCCTTGAAATATATGGTGCGTGATACAGTTCTTCAGTTTATATCGGACAAGCTGGATGAAGCGGACAGCAAAATTTCCGCCATGGAGATTTTGTACCGGTATTCCGGAGAGATTCAGGAGGAAGCAGAGAAATGTATCCGTGATGCGGGATTTGATTATGATGTAGAGGTATCGGTGGGAGCGTCCTATTTTCCAATCCGTCGGTACGGAGATATTGTACTTCCGGCAGGTACGTATGACGCCCTTACCATAAAGATCGGAAAAGCGGAAGGAGAAAATTTCTGGTGTATGCTTTATCCTGCTATCTGTTTTACAACGGACAGCGCAGCGGTCGTCGACAGCGAATCTAAAAAGGAGCTGAAGCGGGTGCTTACGGAGGAGGAATACCGGGAGGTATTTGTGGATAAAGAGGCGCGGGAAGAAGGAAGGGTAAAGGTCGGATTTTGGTTTCTGTCATTATTTCACTGATGAAAAATGAAGAAAAAAATGCTGGTAATTGATTTCCGGCTATTGCTTTTTATGAGGATTTCCGTATAATAGAAATATGATGATTAAACAGTTTTTTTAATAGCGGATTCGAGTAAGATCGAAGCAGATTTTACTCGGATTTCTTATTTAAAAAGGCAGTAAGTTCCATACTGCCTATATTTGCAGGGAGGTAGGTAAGATGAGGAGATACAAAAAAATTTTGGCAGTGATCCTTTGCGGGATTATGGTATGCTCCGGCATGAATGTAACAGCTTTTGCAGAGGATGCTACAGAAATCTCTGTATCCGAAGGTGCGTCTACGGATCCGAATGAGGAAGACGGTTATTCGGAAGACGAAAATGCAGGAATTCCGGAAAATGGCACTGAGGAATATGATACGGAATACATAGAAGGAACCGGCGCCGCTTCGGAAGAATATGAAGTACAGGATTCGAATACCGGAGAATCGGAAGATATGTTGGATTTTGTGCCGGTTAATAATGAACCGGCGGTTATGTCAGTAGATGAGGAATCGGCAGGAGATGAAGAAAAATCCGCGGCGCCGACGATTGATATTCAGCGTGCAGCGGGAGATAAGGATAAATGGTGTCACAATGCAAGCGTTGACAGAGCGACTGCATATTGTATTTCACCGGCTATTACAATTCAGGCAGGTTCCGGAAGTATTTCGTCTTTGACGATTAACGGGAAGACAGTAACGGAGGCAGCAGGAAAAGATACATATTCGATCAATGATCTATTTGAAGATGACAGTTATCAGAAGGATCAAAAGACGAGAGGATATACTATTCTTGTTAAAAATAGTAACGGGCAGGAGACAAGAAAAACAGTTTATTGGCATATCTACTATGGTATGGCAGGTGAGAACCGGAGCAAAACGGTGATTACAGAACCGGCAACCTGTTCTCTGCCGGGTAAACAGATAACGGTTTATTATTGTCCATACTGCGATGTAGAAGTTGGCAGGAGCGCAGAAACGCAATATGCTTCCGGCGGACTGGGACATCATTTTACTGACGCCGGAGAAGTTCATACAGATGGATATGGTTCTTATCGGAAGCAGGTATGTACGGTCTGCGGTTTTCAGCAGACAACGATGATCTCTACCCATATGGAAGGCCATAGCTGGGGAGAGCAAAAAACTGTTGCGCCAAAGGCAGATAAAAATACTTATGCTGAAGGTTATACGTATAGAGAGTGTACAAATTGTGGGTTTACGGAGAGGGTCGGAAATCCGACCAGACCTACTGGCAAAGTAAACTGTAAACATGAATTCAGCGCAATCTGGGGAACAGAACCGGCCACCTGCGTGAAACCAATGTATTATACCAGAGTTTGTATGAAGTGCAGCTATAAAGAATATTGGAATAAAGGCGGAAGCCTTGGGCAGCATACATGGCTGGATTCCAATTGGAAGGTAACGAAAGAAGCCACTTGTGGCGAGGCAGGTATCAAAACCAGAAAATGTACCAAATGTAGTGAGACTCAGACGGAAGAAA
>CANRMC010000076.1 GCA_947631605.1 uncultured Lachnospiraceae bacterium | reverse complement strand
GCTATCCTGTTCGGTCTTTCCCTGTTCCTCTCTCCGATCTTCCTTGCAATCCCTTCTTTTGCCACTGCGCCCGCACTGGTAATGGTAGGATTTTTGATGATCACTTCTATCACAAAGATTGATTTCTCCGATTATACGGAAACGCTTCCGGCATATATCTGTCTGATCGCCATGCCGTTTATGTACAGTATCTCCGAGGGAATCGCATTGGGCGTTATCTCCTATGTTGTCATCAATCTTGCAACCGGAAAAGCGAAAACCAAGAAAATAAGCGTGTTAATGTATATACTGGCGGTGCTGTTTATCCTAAAATATATTCTGATCTAAAAATACCCACTCAAAATCCTGGGTTGGTACAGCCTGTTGGTATACGAATATACCGTCTGTATCCCGGAACGCCTTCACATTATATGCCGGCGTTCCGGTTTTTATTTCTTCCATCTGATCTGTTGACAGATTGATACGGCATACCCTGTTTTCACTGTCGACAAAATAAATATAATCCTTAGAAGCGGAAAGGCAGCTGGTATCGCTCACTTTTATATCCGGATATAATTCCACTTTCCCATCATATTTTCCAATCTGATCGGAAGTATTGATAAAATAAAGCGTACTGTTGCATAAGAACAATCTTTTGCAGCGTTCCATATCCAGTCGCCGGTATTGTTTATTTACAATGTCATAAGCATATGCAGCGCCGGATAAGTTGACATAATATACAATCCCACTATCGTAAGCGATACAATCCGTCAATATCATATCATGGATAAGTTCTGTGGTTTTTCCGTTTGTATGATCAGTCATGTTCACGCTGTCCTTATCTACGGTAAACAAGTATTTTCCGTCTACCCAGAAATCCGTAATTTCATCTTTCTCCAGCACAGAATCCGAAGTATTATCCAGATTGATTTTACTGATCAGGCCAAGATACTTCGTACCATAATCATACTGCCTCATGCCTTTTGCTTCGGAAAATATCAACTCCTCTTTCAAGCTGTTTTTCTCAATCCTATAATAGGAAACCATTCCTGATCTTATATCTTTCTGCGTATAATAAATATAATTTTCATCCACATAGTACTTGTCTGCATAAGGCTCTTTCATCACATCACGAATCAAATAAAGATTATCATGCTTTTCAATATTAATCCTCTGTAATATCCCGTATTCGTCATTGACATAAACGTAGTCTGTATCGCTGAATCCCATCCCTCTGCTATAGGTGTGTTTCAATGAATATGTCTCTTCATGTGTTGCAGCGCAGATGATCCCAAGCATACATACAGTTAAGGTAATGACTGCGGCAGTCGCATAAACATTCTTTTTACATGCATACCGGCTGCCCTTTACACTGTTTTTACGAAACGTAACCAGAAAGAAAACGCCTGATCCAAGAATCGTTATCGAAAGCAGTATCATAAGAGCCGGTACAGAAATCCCCGTAAACGGTTCGGAGATCAGAACTCCGTTCTTCATAACAGCTTCACAGCTTCCTTTCAGATAACCGCTTCCAAGCAGCATACCAAGCGGAAGAAAGAAATACCGCGCCGTTTCTGTATTGAAGCACGCCATAGGACAAAAAAGAAATAATCCGGATATTATGCCTGCCGTCCAAACTTTTCTACATCTGTCTGCAAAAAATACCGTCATCTGAGAAAGCAGGATTGCGCCGAGCGTCTGAAAAACAAACATCAGAATACATGCCATATATAAACGGATATGAAACGGAGAATTTCGGAAGGACGGCAGGCTTTGAATCGGTGAAGCCGGCTGGGGCAGACCATACTGAAACTGAAAAAATACCGCTTCCTCCAGATAGAGAACAGCATTTACGGTAACAATCATTATTATCAGCAACCGCTCTCTCGCAACAAATAATCCGGATTTACCATGAACTGTCGAAAAAATGATACTGCCGGTATCGGTTTCCGAATCATAGCCAAACAGATAAGCACTGAGAAATAGGATAAAAAGAACCATAGCAAGGTCAAGCCGTTCATTTGCCAGCAGCGCCTCCCAACCATTTGTGTATAGAATATAACGTCTGTCGGGAGCCTCCTTCACATACTGATATTCTTCATTTGCAAGCTGAATAACATCTTTGTTATTTAATATCCGGCTTATCTTACCCACTTTTTCCGAAAATTCCTCCGAAGTAATTTCCCCTGCTTCATACTGTTTTTTCAGATCCGTATACGTTCCGGACATTTCCAGAAACTCGGAATACCTTGCCGAAAGCTCCTCATCTTTCTCCGGCGTAAGAACGCCGGTATACGAAGACAGATATTCCAGATAACTATCCCGATATTCTTCAATTTCGGTATTAATATAGTGGGTATCAAAAAGTAACAATACAAATTTTAAAACAACCATTCCCAGAAACAAAACCCAGAACCTGTTTTTGATGAAAAGGCGTTTCCATTCATTCTTAATCATATACCTTCCTCCTTTTCACAGGTTCCTTTCCGGAAATCATACAGATCTGCTTACGGTATAAACCAATGAGCAGCGCAGCAAACACTATGGTAAGGACAATCTGCGCTATAAATGCCGCATACAATACAGGCATTGGTCTTCCAAACAATGAAATACTATTATAGCTTCGTGCCAAACCGTCAGGCTCCATCAGACGAATCGGATTCAAAAGCATTGCAAACGTAAATGAGAATGATGACCGCTCTGATAACAGAATTGTAAAGATCACTGCAAAGATATTGAAAAATATCGGAATCACATAATGCTGAATGAGAAATGAGACAAAAGCAAAAAATCCGGAGATAGAAAGGATCGCCATATACCGTAATATCCAGAGAAACAGGTAATACGATAACATATTACCGGAAAAGATACAAAACTGATAGTCCGGAATGGAATAGACTGGATTGAGCCAGCCATTCAGACGAAACAAAACAGCATGAAGCAGAACATCTTCCAAGGAGAATACCACTATAAGAACAAACAGAAAGAAAAAATATGCACCAAGTTTGATAAAAGCAATATATTTTTTTCCATTCACGCTTGTCAAAAGAAACTGCTGCGTTCCATTCTGATATTCCATGTAAAAAAGCCGGAAACTTCCGGCAAGTGCCAGAAGAAGAATTAAAAGCGTGGAAAAATCATAAGAAAATAGGAATTTAAAATCCCGACAATCATAAAAATTCCGGATAAAACGATTTTCATAAATGCCAGCTATCTGCCTGTTCTTTTCAGCGTCGAAACGATTTCCCAATCTATCAAATAACTCTGCATTTTCCTTTGCCCGATTCGTAAACTCCTGCATCTGCCTAGCATAATCATACTGATACCGGTACAGATCATAGATCAATCCATAGTAATTATTTTCTTTATCATATTCCCCCGTTCCCAAAGCTGCAAAATATGCTTCATGTCCTTCTTTTACCTTATGCGCCTTTTCTGCTGTCATTTCTCCGGCAAGCGCCTGCTCATACGCTTCGAATTCTCCCGCCTTTTTCTCGGAACGGCGCATAATGGCGTCCAGATCATACCGGCTTCCAAGAATGATTCTGCCTCCGTTTACCAGAAAAAAAATCAATATCAGAAAGAGCATATGACGAGTAAAAAACATCTTCTTTAATTCCAGATACCATAATTTCATTCTGCTCCACGCTCCCCAAAATAATACAGATATACATCCTCCAGATTTGGCAGGACAAGATCTGCCTGATTCACATCCGGACACTTTTCTGATACAATACGCAGTTCACAGCCAGCTTCCGTATATCGGACATTACTGATCTGAAAACGCTTCTGATATTCCATGACCAATTCCGGTGAAACAGTCAAAAGCCATACGTTTCCGTTCATCGCCTTCAAAAGATTCTCCGGTTTATCCATAAGCAGCAGTTTTCCGTTCTTCAATAAAAGAATCCTGTTTGCTATAAAAGAAATATCCGATACGATATGGGTTGCCAGAAGCACAGTCCTTTCTTCAGCAATACCGGAAATCAGGTTCCGAAACCGAATTCGTTCCAAAGGATCCAGTCCCGCTGTCGGTTCATCCAGAATCAGAAATCGTGGATTATTCAGCAGCGCCTGGGCGATTCCCAGCCGCTGTCTCATACCTCCAGATAATGCCGATGTTTTTCGATCCTTATACGCTTCCAGATTGACCAGGGTAAGAAGAGAATCAATACGCTCCGGTATATCCTTTTTATCAAGAGCTTTCAGTACACTCATATAATGCATAAATTCATACACCGTATAATTGGGATAAAACTTCGGATATTGGGGAAGATATCCGATATTCTCCAGATATGTCTCACCTAGTTCGGATACCGATTTTCCATCAAAGAAAATCTCGCCGGAATTTCTCTTAAGCAAACCCACGATCACATTGATCAATGTCGATTTTCCGGAGCCGTTTGGTCCAAGCAATCCATATACCCCCGTTGTAAATACCGCAGAGAAATCATCGAGAGCAGTATTGGCGCCATATTTTTTTGTAATATTCTTCAGTTCAATTTCCATTATTTCACCTCAAGGATAAAAGATTCAAATGCAGAAGAACCTGCTCCTATCACATTGCCATAAACGCCATAGCAGATATATTTTCCCTTTTCCAGCTTCGAAGTATCAATTTCTCCAAGAATGGTTGTATAATGCTCTGCATCAATATAAGCTTTCGAATATTCATGACCGTCAAATACCGGATACAATTCACGATTCAAATAAACTCCGGTATAAATATCCTGTCCTTTAGTTCCATAATACGTTATTTTTATTTCAACCTTCTCGCCCTGATCCACACTGAGCCAACCAGATTTACTTCCATTTACATAGCCATCAGAATGAAAATATTCCAGCTCATTATCTACCGTTCCATCTTCCCGAACGGTAATACTGCTCTCAATCAGAGCCTGCGGTATATCCTCTGTTGTAAAATCTTCGCTGATACTAACATTTCTTTCCTTTCCGTCCTGCTTCATATCCACATTTATCCCACTGCTACAGCGCACCCAGTATTTTTTACCATATACCCACGGATTAAAAATATTGGAATCATCAATCTGGGAAATATCAAAATCCGGTTCTACAATATCAACCGTTTCAACCGAAACCAGATCGCCTTTTTTTCCAATCGGTGTAAAATAAAGGTCTACATCCTTACACGCCCCATTTTCAGCGGTCGGCAGAATATGCAAATATCGTTCTGTACTGTCTTCACCGGTGGTGAAAGGAACTGCGATTCCATCACAGAGTATCATAATACCAAAACTTTTCGATCCCAGTGCCTCATACTGAAACTCAAGATGCACAGCATTCCCGTCATAAATGTAATTCATTTTATCATCTTTTATTGAAACGCCCACCATTTGCAGCATTTCTTCATACTCTGTATCTTCCTGTAAATTTTCTGAATTATTCTCATCAGAGCCAGAGTTTTCCTCTGTATTTTCACTGCTCCCGCTTTGAAAAACATCCTGACGTTCTTCCTGAGTCTGTTCTCTTTTTCCACAGGCAGCCGTAGAAAGAAGCAATATTAATATTATCAAACCCCATATTTTCTTTCCCATAAATTCCCTCCTTCTCCACGCAAAAAAAACAAAGAAATTTCATCTTTTATTATAACAAAACGATGAAATTTCTTTGTTTAGAAAAGTTTAATATTTCCTTTAGAATTCTTAATTTTTCAAGAAGGCTTCCTTTAACTCCGTCAGTTCATTATAAAACCAATTTGAATCGTTCTTGTTTCTTTTATACTCCCTATAATGTGCGACCACTTCATTTAGTGGAAAGAAACACATTCCCTGATAATTATCTCTTTGTGTATAAGGCGTCTTCCTTTCCTCCTTGAAAAACCATTTTTCTCCAAGGAGATCACAATTTCTTTCACCAATAAATGCTGCCATTTCGATAAAAAAATCCTTTACATCTTCATACGGTTTTTCTGAAGCAGCTTTAATTAACCGGCTTAATTTTTGAAACCATTCTTCAATATCTGATACATTCTGAGGAGAGGATTTAAGTTCATATTTACTTGAAAAGCTATCAGCCAATTCTTTATGATTTTTATATAGTTTATCAGACATGGATTTAGTCGGGGTTATTTCTTCTTCTATACTCATCTGATCTAAAAAATCAAAACCATATTTTTCGATAACTTCACCTAAGTATAGCAATAACTTTTTATAATCATCTTCATCGGAATATTCGAACCAAGTTATTGGTCTTTTCGGATTTAACTCTCTTAGAACCTCAAGTTCACTACCGACTAACGCATTTGCTACATCTGTCCGAAAACGGACAGTTACCATTTTTCCAAAACGATTTTCCTGTATTATAATATACTGCTTCGCAACGTCTATTTCAGGATCATAATACCTTTTTATCCCCTTAACTTCCCGTACAAAAGTCCAGCAGATTCCATCGGATTTTAAATACTTAAATCCAAAAGGGCCTAATTTTTCACCTATAATTTCTTTTATAATCTGCGTTTTTTTCATCGACAAAATCCTTTCTCTATGGCAGACAACTTGTAAGCCACCCAACCAGTCATCTTCTGAATTATGCCTACCTCCAGAATACTATCCAAAAATATAAATATACATTTCTCCATCTTTATCACAAGCCACATATAAAACAATTGTTCTTGATTTTGCACCTTTTCCAGAAATTAATTTGTAAAATGTAAATTTGATATTTAATTCATTCAACTCCTTGTATAATGGTTGATCACTATAATTGGGAAGAATAAATTCATTTGGATTAATAGGGTTTCCCATTCTATCTTCGCATTTCTGAATTAATAAATTATTATTACCTGCGATAACATGAAAGCATACAAATACAGCTTCCTCACCACCATCATGCTTAATAGTACCTTCCACTAATTCTGCATCTTGACTTAAATCCAGTCCGATTAAGTTGTAAATATAATCCATATAGTTGACTTTCTCTTTATTTCCTTTCCAAAATAAACATACACATATACTTATAATACATATAAAAGATATTAAAAAAATAATTTTTATTTTCATTTTATACATTTAATCTAATCATATTGAAAATAATTAGAATTCTCCCTTCTGTTCATTTTTGTTATCTTGGATATATAGTATCTAACACTTCCTCCTGCGTGCATAACCTTATTAATGATATTTTATCATATTCCTCATTTTCACTACCTGAAAACAAAATGCTCACATACAAATTATTATCAATTTCGTAATATTGATATATGATTCCCGAACCAAACTGACCGTTAGGCTCACCTATTTCTTCAAGAATTTGTTCATAGGTACTTGTATTATTCAATTTATAAAAATATTCGAGATTTATATCTCTATCAACATACTTATACGATGCAAGAATCCCCGACACACTTATTGAATTTCCTGATTTTTCTCCTTCTGTATTACCTTCGTTATTCTTTATATTTTCAATATACAGAATATTCGACATTTGTTTAGGATATATTTCTTCCAATACTTCTTTTTCATCGCATAAATAAATCCTTCCCACTTTATCGTACTCACCGTATTCGTCTAAGGAAAAAGAGATTACAACAAATCTGTTTCTACTTATTTGATAATATGGCAATACTAACCCTGAGCCTCTATAACCATTCGGTTTTCCAATTTCTTTCTCAATCTGCTCATATGTTTTGGTCCCATCCAGTTGATAAAAATAATCCAAATCAATCTCTCTGTTTACATCTTCCCATGTTGCCGCTAACCCTTCAACTTGAATCACTTTCGTATTGTCCGATCTCTTTTGGCTTAACCTGGTGACAACAAAAACAACACTTACAATAGCTAGCACTAATACTGCAACAATAATAAATTTAACATTCTTTTTATTCAATACATTCTCCATCCTTTCTCATAAGAATAAACAATCAGTTATCGGATTCTATAAATACATCGTTCCCTTCCTGATATACCGAACAATCTTCCCGCCAGTTATTTTGTGATTCTTCGTTTTCCTGGTTATGCGCGTCAATATGAATACTATTATCATTTATCTGTATCAAATATAAATCCATTTTAGGCTTCTCTTTTGAGTCAATATATTCAACGACTGCTTGAATTTTTTTAGATAAAAGACTATCCTTTAACTGCATATTACTATTGGCTAGGTGCTCGCTTTCATCATAAGCATATACACTTTCAGCCCTCACAATCTTCCAATTTTCATCTTCATTAGCACATTTTATTTCAAGTCTCCCTCTGTAATTATCAACATCCTCTAACTGATAAACAAAAACCACTGAACTTATTTTTAAGTCACGATCCAAGTACACATTTATATATGACAAGCTGCTTACTTCTTTCCATTTAGATATATCAACAAGTATTTCTGATTGCAGATCAGTGAAATCTGAAGAGTCCAAAGCTATACTGTCATTCTCATCAACAAATACTTCATCATATGATGATTTTGCAGTATCCTCTTCAAAAAATATGGATTTTATAACTCTGCCCGCAAAATAAAAACCGATCATGCAGATAACTATAATGATACAACCTATGATGATTGTTTTTCTTTTCGATTTCTTTATTTGTAACATTTTTCATATACCTACTTTTTATTAGTTTTTTAATCTATCTGTATAAGTTTCTCTTTTTCTTCCCAGCCATTCCCCACATAATAAGTTAAATGCACAGAATGTTCATCGATTATTTGAGCATCTTTTATTATATATGATCCAACCGCTACATCAGGAAATGTATCAATAACTTCTTTATAAACCTTATCTTTATCATATATGTCTCTTATTACAATTTTTAATTGCCCGTCTTCATAGAGTCCGTATACGACTAATTGTTCATTATACGCACTTATATTTTCAAAACTATCTGATATTCTATTTGTTTTCCCATTAATAAACTTAGCTGTCCATGAATCGCCTTTTCCTACTCTTATTAATATTGTATCTTTTCCTACTTGTATAATGCTGGGTTCTAACTCATATACATTTTCATAAATTTTTTTACCCCACCTGTTAGTTACCGAAACATTATAAGTATTATTAACTTTTTCTACACTATATGACATTTTATTGGGAAGAATGATCAATATGACACATACCGTCAAGCAGCATAGTACAATCCCGGCAATAACTATAGACTTTTTTGATATTTTTCTTTTTAACATTATTTTCTCTCCCATATATTCTAATCCACAAATCAGGTATTTCTTTTATGTCTCTTTTTTTTAGGTTCTTGGAACTCAATTCCGGTTTTATCATATATATAACGAAAAAACTCCTCTTCTCCTCTACCCGGATAATATATCATTTCAAACCCTATTATTTTCCCGTTTTTCAACTTAAAAAAGCATTCTGTTGTCAAAGAGCCTCCACTGCTGCGATGATATTCCATACAATGACCTAAAACCCGCCATGACAGACCATATGACTCTATTTCCTCAAGCAAGAATGTATCTTCTCTGTTTTTCCATTTTCCCACCGGTCTTCCCCCATTTATACAATCTTTACTGACGCGTCTTATCGTAACTTTTCCATCTCCATATTTAATCCAGTGTGTACGATATATTTTAATTCCCACAATGACTGGCAATGGGATAAGCACCAGTGAACCAACAAACATACACCATCATCGATATCCCCTTCCCAGAACATCATTATACTAAAAGGAAGAAAACTGCGTCCATATAAATTCCCCATTTGTCGAATCATCCATAATACATATCCGTTCGCTGCTTATACCATATTTTTTTACAATATCATCAAATTCGTCATGATAGTTTTCCAAAACCGACGCCGCAACATAGTATATTCCCGGAAACCCTGAAAATATCTTATGCATTTCTCTTTTGTTCCACCAGAATCCACAATTATAAATGACAGAGGAACCCTTTTTAAATTTCTTCCAAAAATTATCCGGATAATAATACCCAATTTCTTCACCCAGTCTATACTTGATATCAATATCTGTTAATACATGCCTCTTTGGGGCATTCAGGCAGTATTGCAGAATTTTATCCTGCTCCCCACCGATCACTGTAATATGCGGAGTTTTTGTAATGCCTTTCAGCAGCACATTTGAAATAATGATACATTTAATATCTTTATATAGTAATTTGCGTTTCATAAACCTGTATCGAAAAACAATAGCATCATCCTGAATCATATATCCATCGGCCAATTTAGATAAAAAGAATAGGACAGATGCATACCAGAAAGCAAGAGAAAATGCCCCCAAAATATCTGCCAAATCTTCGCTATCAAAAACATAATACAGTAATAAAGCGCAAATTAATGTTACAACCCCGCAAACAATCAATACTCTTTCTGCTTGATAACTCTCAAATCTGGAATTATATAATTTATTCAAGACAATTTTCTTTCTCCTGCTCATCCGGACTATCTCCTAAAAATAAACAATCAGTTATCGGATTCTATAAATACATCGTTCCCTCATTCTGATATACCGAACAATCTTCCCGTCAATTATTTAGGTTTCTTTTTTTTAGCTCCTTGACACTCAAGTCCGGTGTTTTCATATATATACCTTCTAAATTCCTTATCTTGGTTACGCGTATAATATATTATTTCAAACCCAATCATTTTCCCGCTTTTCAACTTAAAAAAGTATTCTGTTGTCAGAGAGGCTCCACTGCTGCGATGATATTCCAAACAATGACCTAATACCCGCCATGACAGACCATATGACTCGATTTCCTCAAGTAAAAATGTATCTTCTCTGTTTTTCCATTTTCCCAACGGCCTTCCCCCATTTATACAATCTTTACTGACGCGTCTTATCGTAACTTTTCCATCTCCATATTTAATCCAGTG
>CANRMC010000075.1 GCA_947631605.1 uncultured Lachnospiraceae bacterium | reverse complement strand
GTTCGGAAGCTGTACCAATGAAATAGTCGTTTCCGAAACATGATCGGCTGCACATTTCTGAATCGCTGTAACAACGTAATCTTTTGCCTTCTTGTCGGCTTCTTCTTTTGCTTTTGACTCTAACTCCTTGATCATGACTGCTGTTTCATGCTTCACATCATCTTCAACAGTCTTTAATAAGTATTCCTTTGCTTGTTCAGAGGTTAATCCGGAAATTCGTTCCAGTTCCTGTAATCGCTTCGCTTCGAGTTCTTCTACCGCCGTCTTCTTTCTTGCAATCTCAGCTTCTTTTGCTGTCAGTGACGCTTCTTTCTTTTCGATCGCATCACTCTTCTTGTCAAGATTCTCCTCGCGGGACAGAACTCTCTTTTCCATACGCTGAAGTTCATTTCTGCGATCCTTTACTTCTTTGTCGATGTCGTTCTTAGTTTTAAGAGCTTCTTCTTTCGCTTCCAGAAGTATCTCACGCTTCTTAGCCTCAGCAGTCTTAAGCGCATCATCTATAATATCTCTTGCCTTATCTTCTGCTTTACCGATTTTTGCTTCTGCAATATTCTTCCGATATGCGATCGCTGAAAACCAGGTAACGATAATGGCAACAATAACTATGATAGCACAAACAACTATGGTAGTTAGTGATGGCACAGGAGCACCTCCTTATTAAGTTTTCTTCGTACAAGCGTACAACAAATAATAGTAACCGCTTTTTTCTCTCATGTCAAGCAGTTCTTAATCTGATTCGGGGAAAAACCTCTCCGCTGCATAAAAGAATAAATTTTCCTTTGGATTTTCTCATCCTTTAAATCATATCCGGAAAAACGATTCTGAAGGAGATTCCGAATGACAGCGTCTTCCTGAAGTCCTTCTTCTTCATATACCTCATCCGCCAGTTCCTCCAAGCCCAAAACAGAGATTTCCTTTGAAGAAAGTTCCCGAAGGATGAGAGCTTTGCTTTTTTTATGCGCATAGCAGCGGATGAACTGTTCCGCGTACCGCCTGTCATCCAAAAAGCGGCAATCGTATAATTCCTGTATCACTGCGTCAATAACAGAAGACGGATAATCACGAAGTTTTAACTTAAAACGGATGTCGGCCGCACATAATTCTGTTACGGATAATAAACTGCATGCCTTATTAAATGCCCGCTTGTATATCAAACTCTGAATGGAAGCCAATCCCTCCTCGCGGACTACTCCCTCTAAGGGCAGTCCGAGTTTCCGGACGTCGCCGGCATAGAGAGGGCCTGCATACTGTTCATCAATATAAGTAAAATATAGATTTTTTTTAGAAACCAGTCGAATATAATACATTATTCCTCCGTAGCAGTATCAGAAGCAGCCGGCTGTTCCTTTCCGATACCGACTTTATCCCGGACTAACCGTTCGATCTCCATGCATACCTCAGGATTCTGCTGGAGATAAAGCTTTGTATTTTCACGTCCCTGACCGATTTTTTCGCCGTTGTATGCATACCATGCGCCGGATTTGTTTACAACATCATGAAGTACTGCAAGGTCCAGAATATCGCCTTCTCTGGATATACCTTTTCCAAACATAATATCAAATTCCGCTTCCTTAAACGGAGGTGCGATCTTGTTTTTAACGACCTTGACTCTTGTCCGGTTGCCGACAACTTCTCCGCCCAGTTTTAAGGTTTCGATCCGTCTGACATCCAAGCGGACAGAGGAATAAAACTTCAGGGCGCGTCCTCCTGTCGTCGTTTCAGGATTTCCGAACATGACGCCTACCTTCTCACGAAGCTGATTGATGAAGATCACCACGCAGTTCGTCTTGCTGATCACTGCCGTCAGCTTCCGAAGCGCCTGGGACATCAGTCTGGCATGAAGTCCCACATGACTGTCTCCCATCTCGCCGTCGATCTCCGCCTTTGGAACAAGTGCGGCTACCGAGTCAATAATGATAACATCCACTGCACCGGAGCGGACCATTGTTTCCGTGATCTCCAGCGCCTGCTCGCCGTTATCCGGCTGTGAGATATATAAGTTGTCGATATCAACGCCGATATTTTTTGCATAAACCGGATCCAGTGCATGTTCTGCGTCGATAAAACCTGCGATACCGCCCATCTTCTGCACTTCCGCTACTACATGAAGGGCGACGGTGGTCTTACCGCTGGACTCCGGTCCGTAAATCTCTATAATCCTGCCTTTCGGCATACCTCCGAGTCCCAGTGCAATATCAAGACTTAAGGAACCGGTAGGAACTACTTCGATATTCATATGGGTAGAATTATCACCAAGCTTCATGACGGAGCCTTTTCCGTACTGTTTTTCTATCTGCGCCAAAGCCGCATCCAATGCTCTTAATTTTTCTTCGTTTGCCATAATATCCTCCTATACAAAACATATGTTCGTTTTTCATGTATTCATAATAATATAGCATACAAAATCTGTCAAGCAAAATCTCACATGCCGACAATTTTTGTATAAAAAATGGAAATCACCCGAAACGGTATGAAATGAAATTTGATCTGCCTTTTGATTATACCACAATTGATTTTTTCCTGCCATGAAATTATAATATTTTATTGGAGGAAATTATTATGTCAGTTATCGGGATCATTGCTGAATACAATCCGTTTCATAACGGTCATCTCTATCACCTTACGGAATCTTACCGCATAACCGGCGCAGATTCCTCTCTCTGTATCATGGGAGGGGATTTTTTGCAGCGCGGACTGCCCGCATGCGCGGATAAATATACCCGCGCCTATACCTCCTGCCGGATGGGCGTTGATATTGTGATAGAACTTCCTGTCCTATACGCTGCCGGCAGCGCCAGTGATTTCGCCATGGGTGCGGTTTCAATGCTGGAAGCTTTCCATGCGGTAGATTATTTATGTTTCGGCGCCGAAACGGACGACTACGCCGCACTGGATCAAATATCGAAAATCCTTGCCAATGAACCGGAAAACTACTGGGAAACCTTGAAAGACGTCCTGAAAGAGGGGCTTTCCTATCCTGCCGCAAGAGAAAAAGCTCTTACGGAATGTCTTGGTCCTTCCATATCAAGCATGATATGTATGCCGAATACGATCCTCGCGCTGGAGTATATGACGGCATTAAAAAAGCTGGATTCCAATATCAGACCTGTTTTGATCCCGCGCAAAGAATCCATGTACCACGAGCATGATCTGAGAGAAACCATAAGCTCCGCCTCTGCCATACGGGAGGCGCTTTCAAAAAATCTTGATATATCAAAAGCAGTTCCGGCAGAAACGTATGAAAAAATGGAGCCGTTTTACAAAGCGCCGCAGCTAAACGGCGATGACATGTCCCAGCTCCTTGCTTATCTCATCATGCAGAAAAAAGAAGCCGCCGCAGATTCGGAACCGATCCCAGATATGAATGAAGGCATGATGAACCGTTTATTAAAGATCACGCTTCCGGCATCCTATTCGGAAATTGTTTCTTATATGAAAACAAGAAATCTAACTCAGACCAGAATTCAGCGCGCCCTGCTGCATTTTATTCTCGGAATGAAAGAAAGCGAGCGAAACATCGTGGTTCAAAGCGGTTATGCCCATTACGGGAACCTGCTCGCCATTCGTGAAAAAACTGCACTCACCAAAATTTTAAAGGAAAACTCCGTGATTCCGCTTATATCCAAAAAATCGAATTTCATACCGGACACAAGAGCTGCGCAGATCCTATGGTCGTATGATAAAAAGGCAGTTTCTCTCTATAACCAGATGCTGTTTCAGAAAACCGGCATCCGCCTTCCAAACGAACTGAATTCGTCCGTATTATCCTGTCCGGGCTAAAGTTCTATTTCACAAAACGAACGCATAAATTAGAGAGACGCCATAAGAAAACAGGTGACAGGCTGTGGTTTCCCTTATCTTTATTCTCCTTATCACGCTTTGCGTTATCATGCGGGATACGGTCATCACTGGCGCCGCCGAAGGACTTCTCATCTGGTACCGTAATGTTGTTCCGGTCCTGCTTCCTTTTATGATACTCACCCGTTTTTATATCAGCCGCGTGCATCTTAAAAATAAAAACCGCTCACTCGCCATTTTTATGGTTGTTCTGATCGGTGTATTCTGCGGCTATCCCATGGGCGCTGTCGTTGCGTCCTCTTATCTGGAGCAGGGAACGCTCGAGCGCTCCACCTGCCAGAATCTCCTTCCGATCTGCAGCAATTTAAGCCCGATGTTTCTTGCAGGGTACATCCATAAACAGATCCTTCAGGAAGCGGTTCCGCTCCCACTCCTTTTTATCGTTATCTATCTGCCGTCCATACTTCTCAGTACTTTCCTTCTTCTTATGGAAAGAAGAAAGAAAATACCGCCTGTTTCCGAAAATAAAGAAATGTCGAAGGAAACAAAAAGCGAGTCGGACCTTTTAACCGCCTGTATCCGGCAGATCACAGTCATTGGTCTGTATATCATGATCTTTTCGATTCTGCTTGAAATCCTCTTAAAATTTATGGGCGGCAGCCTATGGATAAAAATCTTTGCCGGTCAGATGGAAATCACCAAGGGCTCCTTACTTATCTCCCGGCTTTCACTTCCGTTCAATATAAAAACAGCCCTGATAATGGGCACTGCGGCTTTCGGCGGTATTTCAGCAATCTACCAGACGAAAGACGCCATGCAGCATTCAGGGCTGTCTGTCATTCATTATGTAATATGTAAGATCCTATGCGCCTTCGCAAGCGGCATATTTATCTATCTGATCCTGTAGGGGAAAGAAAGGACGCTTATTCATCTAAAAAATCATCGTCATCATAGTCGTCGTCATCATAGTCATCATCATCGAAATCATCTTCGTCATCGAAATCTTCCTCCTCAGCAGGCTCCTGCTCCGGATAGGAAGCTTCCGGTGCCTGCGGGGCAGCAGGTGCTTCCGGCGGAATATTTCCGGTCAGAAGATTGATGCTTGCATCCATTTCATTCATATTGGTATCTAAGGTAAATACATTATTCTCAAGACTTTCTACAAGATTCCGATAATGCTCTCCGTCTACTTCCAGCATGGAAGTAAACATAGCGCGCATTTCGCTCAGGCGGTCTTTCGTGTATGCCATAGCGCCAAGACGGATCTCATTTGCCTCTGCTGTTGCGTCGCCCACGATCTGCTGCGCCTGATTCCTTGCCATATCCAGAATCTCATTTGCACGTATATTTGCAAGTTCAGTAATATGATTGGAATCCACAAGACGGTTTGCCTCGTTTACGGACTCTGAAATGATCGCATCAGAACGTGTTCTGGCCGATGCAAGAATAGCCTCCTTATTACGCATGATCTTCTTGCAGCGCTCAATCTCACTCGGCAATTTCAACTTTAACTCATCAAGCATCTGCTCAATTTCATCTTTCGGAACAATGATCTTATTGTTTGAAAATGCCTGAGGCTTACAGTTATCCAAAAACATGCTGATCTCTTCGATCATATCCTCTACGCCTTTTTTTCCCATCTTAGTTTCCTCCTGTGGTTATACTCATTTTACTGAGTTTCTCTTTTAATCTCGGAAGGACATTTCCAGGCACGAAATCCTTCACGTCAACTCCGTATTTCGCATATTCTTTTACAATGCTGGAGCTTAAAAATGCATAATCCAGACTTGTCGATAAAAACAAAGTATCAACGTCCGGTGCTACCATACGATTGCTCTGCGCCATCTGGAGTTCAATATCAAAATCCGCCAATGCACGAAGTCCGCGGATTATTACGTTTGAATGTCTGCTCTTTACAAAATCAACCAAAAGTCCGTCAAAAGATTCTACGGAAACATTTGGAATGTCTTTTACTGCTTCTTTTAACATAATAACACGTTCATCCAAAGAAAACAATGGAGTTTTCTTGTCCGAGTTATTAAGCACGCCGATAACCAGATGGTCAAAGATCTGCGCCGCCCGTTTTATTATGTCAAAATGCCCAAGCGTAACCGGATCAAAACTTCCGGGATATACTGCTATACTCATTACTATTTTCCTTTTAGTTTTTACAAATAAAAATATGTTTATTTGTCTTATATTCTTTTATTTTGTAAATCCGGAACCCGGTTTTTTCTTCGATATAATGAAAATCCTCATGCAGCGCAGCTTCAATTACAACGATACCGTCTTTTGCAAAGTTCTTCCGGTCCAGTTCAAAAATAATATCCTGTTCCAGTTTCTTTCCATAGGGAGGATCCATGAAGATAATATCAAAATTATTTTCCCGCAGATTCCGAATATAGGAAAGCGCGTCCGTCCGTATCACATCTGCGGAAGATGTAAATTTTGTAAACCGGATATTCTCATTGATACAGTTCACCGCTTTCTGGCTGTTTTCTACAAATACCGCATGGCTTGCGCCTCTGGAAAGCGCCTCAATCCCGATTCCGCCGCTTCCTGCAAATAGATCCAGAAATTCGGCTCCGGGTATATCCGGCATCAGAATGTTGAACAAGGTTTCCTTGATCCGGTCCGTCGTCGGTCTGGTATCCAATCCTTCCACTGTTTTTAGCGGAAGGCTTCTGGCTGTACCGGCAATTACCCTCATAACAGACTCCCTCACACTGCTCTATAAAAATGGATAGAGTATTCTTCATTATTTTTAATACATTTTTCAAGATTTGTCAACATTTATTGCCCTTTTATCTGTTTTCTGAGCCAGATACCCGTCTCCGAAAGGTCGTCTTCCGTCCAGCCGCTGGTCTTTGTGCAGGAGGATTTGATAAGCGACGAAGTTTCATCTTTATTCGACACATTCCAGCCTGCATAAGACAAATTGTATTCCCGGATCAGATCCATCCATTTCTCCGCTTCACCATAATCAATTCCGCCGTTACCGGAAGCGTCGCAGATGCTAAATTCACTGATAAATATCGCAAGTCCCTTATCTCGCGCCGTTTTCAGCTTGTTCCGGATATTCTCCTTATGGGTTGCCGCATAGAAATGAATGGTATACATGATATTGTCATACCCTTCGATCGGATCATCGGCAGCAATATCCGCATCCTGCGACCATGTCGGAGTTCCGACGATAATAACGGCGTCCTTATCATTTTTCCGGATCACCGGTATCACTTCTTCCGCATATTTTTTCACATCCGCCCATGTGGTGCCGCCGTTCGGCTCATTACAGATTTCATAAAGCACATTGTCGTAATCCTTATATTTTGCCGACATTTCTTCAAAGAAAGAAATCGCTTCATCTTTATAAGTAAGCGGACTCTGTTCCTGAAGAACGTGCCAGTCGATGATGACATACATTCCCAGTTCATTGGCATAATTAACGCCGTTATCGATCAGTTTCTTCAGATTTTCTTTATTTCCGTCCGTACAGTACCCGCCGTTTTCATGAGTATACATGGCAAGCCGGATCAGGTTTGCGCCCCAGTCATCCCGGAATGTCTGGAATGCTTCTTTATTTACATAATCCGGAAACCATGAAAGTCCGTGTGTACTGACGCCCTTTAACTGGTATTTCTCACCGTTTTTATCTACCAGATCCGTACCTTTGACACTGAGCTTTCCATGATTAGCAAGCGGCGTTCCGGTTTCCGTCTGCGCCGGTTTTTCAGCTTCCGTCGTATCTTTTTCGGTTGTCTCCTCACTCTCGGACTCTGTATCCTTCTCAGGCGCAGATACGTATAATTCTCCGTTTACGTATAGTTTTGCCGTTCCTGCGATCTTTCCGGCTGCACTCTCGGAATCCACGTTAAGGATGAAGCCGAAATCTACGCTCTGTCCTTTTCCGACGGTTCCGTTATAATCCACTGCGGTAATGGAAAGCTGATCGCCGGAAATCTCATAGGTTCCGTTCCAACTGCTGTCTATCTCGGCTCCGGTCACGCCGTCTAACGTAACTTTCCAGTCCGAAATATCACTTTGCGACTTGTTGTAAATCTTACCGTCAAACTGACAGGAATACTTGCTGCCGTTTTCCCAGCCGTTACCTTTTGTTACCGTTACATAGCAGTCCGCCTTTTCCCCGGTACTTTCTTTTTCATCGGACGCTTCCTCCGAAGCTTCAGGTTCTTCCGTATCGTTCTCCAGCTCTTTTACTTCCGCTTCCGTCTGGGTTTCTGTCTTATTATCATCACTCTTTTTGCCTTTTCCCTGTCCGAGTAAGATGAACGCTATAAGACCGCCAATGACAACAAACAAAGCCACAATGATCCCGATATAAACCTTTTTTGATTTTTGCGGCTTATTACCGTTATCATTTTTTTCTTCTTTTTTTGTATCGTCTTTTTTTATATCGTCTTTTTTCTCCTCGGCATTTTCATCTTCGTTTTTCTTATTTTCTTCAAAATGCTCGTCCATGATTCGTCCTCCCGATTTTTCTTTGTTTTGACATTTTCAGAATAAATTTCTAGTGTATATATCAAAATAAAACACATAATAAGAGTGTAACAAGAAAAACAACTTGTTGCAATAATAAATTCTTAACGGAGGGTTATGAAATGAGCAGAAATTCATCCAGTGTACCTGAAGCAAAGAGTGCATTAGACAAGTTCAAATTCGAAGTTGCAAACGAAATCGGTGTACCACTTAAAGACGGTTATAACGGAGATCTTACTTCTAAGCAGAACGGTTCTGTCGGCGGTTATATGGTAAAGAAAATGATCGAGGCACAGGAACGTGAAATGTCCGGTAAGTAAGGAATGAACTTGCAGTAAAATAAAAGGAGCGCCCTAATACGGCACTCCTTTTTTCATATTAAATCGTCGTTACCGGAAGATGTGCCTGCGTATCCGTATTCAGGCAGTCGGCATAATTTAACGCCGTTTCCTGCGCGAGTTTCAGCATATCCGCATGATTGTAAATATCCGCAAGAGAAAACATCATCTCCCCGCTCTGCCGGATCCCAAAGAAATCACCCGGACCACGAAGCTTCAGATCCTCGGAAGCTATGTAAAATCCATCATTGGAATTTTCCAGTACCCTAAGCCGCTCCATGGATTCTTTTGATTTTTTGGAATTAATAAAAATGCAGTAAGACTGCTCATTGCCGCGTCCAACCCGGCCGCGAAGCTGGTGCAGCTGGGCAAGGCCGAAGCGTTCCGCATTTTCGATCAGCATAACCGTTGCGTTCGGATTGTTGATACCGACCTCAATAACAGTTGTAGAAACCAATACCTGTATGGTTCCATTCAGAAAATCCTGTAAAATGCGGCTTTTTTCATCTTCTTTCATCTTGCCGTGAAGATAGGAAACCATAATGCCGGAACCGAGGGCTGTCTGAAGCATATCTGAGTAGGAAATGACATTTTCAGCTTCAAAAGCTTCGCTTTCCTCCACCATCGGACAGATGATATATGCCTTTCTTCCTTCCTCCACCTGTTTTTTTATAAACTGATGAGCGGTATTCCGGTACTCCGTACCGACAACGCAGTTTTTGATCGGTTTTCTGCCCTGCGGCAGTTCTTTTATCAGGGAAATATCCAGATCCGCATAAATAATGATCGCGAGCGTTCGGGGAATCGGCGTTGCGCTCATGATGAGAACATGGGGCGCGTTTCCTTTTTCGGAAAGCTTCTTCCGCTGCATAACGCCGAAGCGGTGCTGTTCATCGGTTACCACAAGTCCCAGATCAGCAAATTCCGTCTTTTCCTGAATCAGTGCATGCGTCCCGATCAGTATATCGATTTCATGGTTTTTCAGAGCTTCATAAATTTTTCTTTTTTCTTTTAGCGGCGTAGAACCTGCCAGATACCCGATGCGGATCCCGTAAGGCTTCATTAGTAAAAGAAAGTCCTGATAATGTTGAAGTGCAAGAACCTCTGTCGGCACCATTAAAGCGCCCTGATAACCGGAAACTGCCATAAGATATAGTGCCGCCGCCGCAACGATCGTCTTTCCGGAGCCTACATCTCCCTGGATCAGCCGGTTCATTACACAGTCCGACGACACATCCCCGACAATATCGGCGATTGCTTTGTTCTGACCGTCTGTCAGGTGATACGGAAGGGAATCCAGAAAAATCTTTAATTTCCCGTTTGCCTCCGGCAGCAGTTTGTGGCAGTTTATGACCGCCGTATTTTCCGCCCGAAGTTTCCGGACTTCCAGAAGAAAGGAAAGAAATTCATCATAGGCAAGCCTGCGGACCGCATTTTTCAAAACCTCCATATCCTTTGGAAAATGCATATTGTAAAGGGCTTCTCCCTTTGGCATGAGATGATATTTTTCGATCAGGAAATCCGGCAGATAATCATCCAGCGATAAGATCAGATCTGATACATAACTGACCGCTTTTTGAAAACTGTGGTTCGTAAGTCCTGCAGTCAGCGGGTAAACAGGCTGCATAACGCCTGTCATATCCCGGTATTTCTCCTCCGTATAATATTCCGGCATTTCCATAACACGCATGTTATTTCTGAATTTCAGAGTTCCGACAAAAACAAAACTGTCCCCTTTATGAAAAACATTCCGCAGAAACGGACTGTTGAACCATGTGATCTGAATGGAGCCTGTTTCGTCCCTTGCAGAAAGGGTGACGAGCGTAAGCTGTCTTACCTTTTTTATCGTAACGCCTGAAACCACTTTGAGAAAGAACGCGGAACGAACTCCTTCCTCCGCACGGTCAAGCGGGATTGGTTCCTCATAAATAAGATAATTTCTGGGATAGGTAAGGATCAGTTCCCTTATGGTATCGATCCCCAGTTTGTGGAACTTCTCCGCCGTCTTGTCACCGATTCCTTTTACAGTTGTAATGCTGTCTGTAAATTGCATACATAAACTCCGCTTCTTAAAAATTCGGCACCGGAAAAGCTCCGATGCCGAAGGTATTTATTCAACTGATACCATATAGTAGTAGATCGGCTGTCCGCCGTAATTTAAATCCACATCCAAGTCCGGATATTTCTCGGACACCTGCTGCTCTAATTTTTCCGCGTCTTCTTTTGTTACATCAGAACCATAATATATACTGATCAGTCCGGAATCCTCGTCTGTCATATTTTGGATCAGTTCTGTCGTAACTTCCTGAATATCCGAACCTACGGCGCAGATTCCTTCATCGCTGATCCCCATAATATCACCGGTCTTGATCGTTTTTCCGGAAGCCGTTGTATCACGGACGGCATAAGTGACTTCTCCGGATTTTACGGACTGCATGGCTTCTATCATATTGTCTTTATTCATATCCGGCTCCGCTTCCGCAACAAAACCGATAACTGCGCTGATTCCCTGCGGAACAGAGGCGGAAGGAATGACAATGATATTTTTCTCATTACAGATATCCGCCGCCTGATTTGCAGCAAGGACGATATTTTT
>CANRMC010000074.1 GCA_947631605.1 uncultured Lachnospiraceae bacterium | reverse complement strand
GGCTGGAAGTATAACGGACAGATGTCCGGCACAAGCGGACAGGCAAAGCGACTGGAAGGAATCAATATCAAGCTTACCAATAAGCCATATTCCGGCGGTATCTGTTATACTACCCATGTGCAGTCTATTGGCTGGCAGGGCAATATCAATAACTCCGCTACATGGAAGAAAGACGGAGAGATGTCCGGCACAAGCGGACAGGCAAAACGACTGGAAGCGATTATGATAAAACTCACCGGAGAAATGGCAGAGCATTATGACGTTTACTACCGCGTGCATGCACAGAGTTACGGCTGGCTCGGCTGGGCAAAGAACGGCAATCCTGCAGGAACCACAGGTTACGCAAAACGTCTGGAAGGAATCCAGATCGTGCTTGTACCAAAGGGCGGCGCAGCACCGGCAAATAACTACGGCGGCATCAGCTCCGCAAACAGACAGGCGTATGTCGCAAAGTAATAAAGAGAGGAATTATCAACAGGCATTCGGAAGCAAAATCCGGGTGCCTGTTTTTATGTAAAAACTTCATCCACAGACCTAAATTCCGCTTGTTATATCCGGCTCATATGTTATAATATCCCATAGGAGGCTGACAAAACCGAAGAGGCGACATCGGCATGGAGGCCTTGTAACTAATGAATAAAAAGAGTGCAGAGAAAAACAACTCGGATTTTGATGATGTCTTCAAGACACTGAAGACGAAGCACCCATCCCTGTTTATTCCGCTCATAAACAAAGTATTCCATAGGCAGTATGGAATGGAGGAGACTGTGACAGTTCTGGAAACGGACGACAGTTTTCTTGTAGTGGATGAAAACGGGACAGCTAAAACAAGGAAACGCATTAGCGATTCTCTGTTCGGGATCCGGCAGGAACTGTATCAGGTGGAGTGTCAGAGCCGTCCCGACGGCACGATGGCAGTCCGAATGGCGGAATATACATTTCTGGCAGGGATACGGAATGCGAAACTGGACGGAAACTGTCTGATCATAAATATGCCCCGGTATATGGTGGTATATGTGAAAGGCAGTGAGAAAATACCGGAGAAGACAGAAATCAGATATCTTTTTCCGGACGGTCAGAAAGTAGAATATGATTCCCCGAATGTCATCATACCTGCGTATACGATGGAGGAAATATTCTGCGACGAACTGTATCTGTTCATCCCGTTTTATGCGGTGCGGTATCAGGAAGACATACGCAGGGGAACCATATCGGCAGAGCAGGTGGAAGCGGAACTGCGGAAGCTTTTAACCGGCATGGAAGAAGCGGAAAAGAATGGAAGACTTTCGGCGTATGACATAGTAAACCTGAAAGCATTTACGAATAAGCTGATCGAGCATATGTATTATGACCGGGAAGAAGAGAAGGAAAGGCTGGTGAAAGTCATGGGTGGAAAAGTATTAGTGACGGAAGCAGATCTGATATTGGAGCGTGGTGAACGCAACGGAAGAAAATTAGGCAGAAAAGAAGGAAGAAGAGAAGGAAGAAGAGAAGGCAGAAAAGAAGCATTCTCTGAATTGAATCAGGCGGTAACATTCCTGAAGGAAGGCGGTTCTGTGGAAGAACTCCGGAAAAAGAATATACCGGAGGACGTAATAGAGTTTGCAGCAAAAATTATATAAGAATTAAGTAATCGTAAACAGGCATTCGGGAGCAAAATCCGGATGCCTGTTTTTATGTAAAAACTTCCTCTGCAAACATGGATTTTTAGAGTATAATTTCACTTAGAAAAATCACAGTAAACAGCTTTCAAAGCGGGGATAGGTGCTGTTCCGGGACATATGAGCCGCCGGTTCTTAGCGAGCACAAGCGTAGCGCAGTGTGAGCTTAGAACCGCTGCGTGCGAATTTAAGCGCATGCGGTCCCGGAGTAGAACCTGTCACCGTTTCAGAAAGCGTCATTTCGAAAGCGTCACTGAAAAAACATTATTTGGTAAACACCGTTTCGAAAGCGTCACTGTATTTCTTTCGTATACATTTTCATAAATTATGGTATAATATGCCAGAGGGCTTTCTCCGAAGCCAATCTACAGATGTAAGAAAGGGCGAATTATATGATTTATTTTCCGACCGGCAGTGAAATGGCGGCGATCGATAAATATACGATAGAAGAAATCGGAATACCGCAGATGGTTCTGATGGAGCGAGCAGCGCTGACGATGGCGGAGGAAGTGAAAAAAATACTGAGTGCAGACGATGCCTGTCTGGTTGTTGTAGAAAGCGGAAATAACGGCGGAGACGGTGTCTGCCTTGCAAGAATCCTGCACCAGTCAGGGTATAAAATAGATGTGGTCTGGCTGGAAGGATTGGAAAAACAAAGCGACGCATTTCTGAAACAGAAAGAAATTGCCGAAAAATGCGGTCTTACCTTAAAACCGGCATCGTATTTATGGGAATCCGACTGCCGGAACGTATATAAACTTGTGGTAGATGGGATTTTTGGTGTCGGTCTTCACAGACCGGTTGCGGATATCCAGCAGAAAGCCGTAACAGTTATGAATGAGATGCAGTGCCGTAAGCTTGCAATCGACATTCCCACCGGATTAAACGCCGATACCGGCGAGATCATGGGAACGGCATTTCAGGCAGATATTACGGTTACGTTCGGTCTGAAAAAACTGGGTATGCTGTATGAACCGGCGCGTTCCCTGTGTGGAAAAGTGATCGTGAAAGATATCGGCTTCCCGATAGAGGCAGTACACGCAGTTTCTCCGAGGCATTACTGCTATACGGACGAGGAGATTGTCCGCATGATGCCGATCCGGAAGAAAGATTCCCATAAAGGAAATTACGGCAGGGTGGTTGTGATCGCCGGCTCTGTCAATATGTGCGGCGCCTGTCATTTTGCGGCGGAAGCGGCATATAGAACCGGTTGTGGTCTGGTCAGGATCTATACGGATGAAAAGAATCGGGAGATCCTGCAGGAAACCATACCGGAGGCAATGCTTACGACCTATGACAGCAAGCACTATGAGGAAGAAGAAATTGAGAAGCTGAAAGGCGTCATTGAATGGGCGGACGTGATCGTTGCCGGTCCCGGACTGGGAACCGATAAACGGGCGGTGCAGATCATCCGGATCCTGATGGAAACGGCAGACTGTCCGATGGTACTCGATGCAGACGCTCTGAATATTCTGGCGGAGAACAGAGAGTGGCTGAAAGGAAAAGAAGATATCGTCATCACTCCCCATGTTCGGGAAATGGCACGTTTAACACGGGCAGACGGACAGGAAGAAGCGGATGCTTTGGCACATGTGAAACAGAATATGGAACAGACGGCAAAAAGTGCAGCTTTCGAATATGGCGTTATTGCGGTCTTAAAGGATGCAAGGACAATTGTGGCAGCCGGTGAAGAAAAGACATATATTAATATTACAGGAAACAGCGGTATGTCGAAAGGCGGCTCCGGCGACGTATTATCCGGAGTGATCGGAGGACTGATCGCGCAGGGGATGAAGCCGAAAGAAGCAGCAAAGGCAGGCGTGTACCTGCATGGCAGGGCAGGAAATCTTGCAAAAGAAAGCTGTGGTTCCTACAGCATGATAGCCAGAGATATCCTTCATTATATTCCGGCGGCGCTTGGGAAGCTGATGTAATTCAAAAAGAGGGTTGAAAAATGAAAAAATACAGAAGAGTGGAAGCAGATATTGATCTTACGGCTATCCGGAATAATATTCTGGCAGTCAAGGATAAAAATAAAGCAGACCAGCGGGTACTGCTCGTCATAAAAGCGGACGGGTATGGACATGGCTCCCTGACGCTGGCAAAATATCTGGATGATCTGGCTGATTATCTGGGAGTTGCAACGATTGATGAAGCCGTCGAATTGCGGAACGGCGGGATAAAAAAACCGATCCTGATCTTGGGATATACGGATGAAGAAGAGTTTGACCTTCTGCTGGAATATGATATTACACAGACTGTTTATGATCCGGATAAATGCAGACTCCTTTCCGAGTGTGCGCTTGCCAAAGGAAAAAAAGCGAAGGTGCATATCAAAGCCGATAGCGGTATGTCAAGGATCGGTTTTCAGTGCAATGAAGAAGGCGTACGTCAGGCGGCGCAGCTCCTTGATCTGAAGGGGCTTGATGTAGAAGGCGTCTTTACCCATTATGCAAAAGCGGACGAATATGATAAGAGCGCGGCAAACAAACAGTATGAAGCGTTTAAATATTTTGTAAGTAGTCTGGAAGAACAGGGATTTTGTTTTTCCTATAAGCATATTGATAACAGTGCCGGTGCAATGGAGCTGCACTCGGAGGGATTTGACATGATGCGGCTTGGCATTGTGATCTACGGACTTTATCCGTCGGAAGAAGTGGATAAGAGTATCGTTCTTACTCCTGCCATGACGCTGAAGTCCCATATCGTACATATAAAAACTCTGGAACCGGGCCGGGGAATCAGCTATGGCTGGACATATACCACGGATCGTCCGACCAGAGTGGCAACCATATGCTGCGGATATGCGGACGGGTATCCGAGGGCGCAGTCCGGTATCGGAAGGGTTTTGATCCACGGAAAATATGCACCGATCCTGGGCAGAGTATGCATGGATCAGTTCATGGTAGATGTGACGGATATACCGGAAGCGTCCGTGCGGGATGAAGTGATCCTGATCGGTCAGGAAGCAGGGAACAGAATCTCTGTAGAAGAAGTGGCGGCTCCGGCGGCAAGTTTTAATTATGAGCTGGTCTGTAATATAGCCAGACGGGTGCCGAGAATTTATTATGAAAACGGCGTGGAAGTCAGCAGTGTCAATTATCTGTCAGATTAAAATTTATTTGAATACACTCGAAGATTCATGGAAATACTTGCAATAGTTTGGAATTGAAAAATCGGGAGTGTGATTCAATTGATTATCAGAAGAGGCGATATTTTTTACGCAGACCTGAGGCCGGTCGTCGGATCGGAACAGGGCGGCGTAAGACCGGTACTTATCATACAGAATGAAGCAGGAAACAAACATAGTTCGACCGTGATCTGCGCGGCGATCACCAGCAAATTAAATAAGGCGAAACTGCCCACCCATGTAGAACTTGATTCCAGGTATTGCGATATTGCTAAGGATTCTGTTATACTGTTAGAACAGGTACGAACAATAGATAAACAGAGATTGAAGGAAAAAGTCTGCCACATCGGCGTGGATATCATGCGCCGGGTAAACGAGGCGCTTCGGATCAGTCTCGAATTATAGGAGGAAAATATTTATATGTCCCAAAGTGGTCCCAGTAAGAAAAAACATATTTCCAAAAAGAAAGACGAAAAGGTAGAAGAAGAGATACTCTCCATGGTGGAGGAAGGACACGAACAGGGTGTCATTTTAGAAGAAGAAGCGGAAATGATTTCCAATATCTTTGAATTTGCGGACAAGCTGGCAAGAGACGTTATGACAAACCGGCAGCGGATCGTTGCGATCGACCGGAATATGCTGATTCAGGATGCGCTGTTATTTGCAGTTGAAAATAAATTTTCCCGCTATCCGGTATTTGAAGAAGATATCGACAATATCATAGGCGTCCTGCACCTGAAAGATCTGGTTGCCGCATATCTGGAAAACCCGTCGCAGCCGGTTTCCGAGATTGCGGAAGAGGCGATGATGATCCACCCCACCTATGATATTTCCAAGTTGCTGAAAAAAATGCAGCAGGAAAAGATACATATGGCAGTGGTAATTGATGAATACGGCCAAACAGAGGGAATCGTGACTATGGAGGATATTATCGAAGAGATCATCGGAAATATCCTGGATGAGCATGACGAGGAAGAAAAAGTATTCAAGCGTAAAGCAAAAGACGGATATGTAGTGGAGGGACTCCTTCCGCTGGATGAAGTAGAGGAACTGATCCCGGAACTGGAATTTCCGGAGGCGGAGATCGAAACTTTGAACGGATTTCTGCTCTGCGAGCTGGGAAGGCTGCCGGAGGAGGGCGAAAAAATCGAGATTGATTATCAGGGTTACAGATTCCGACCTGTAGAGATCAAAGATAAAATGATAAAACTTGTAAAGATCACAAAATTACCAAATGAACAAGTAGAAGAAAAAGATAAGGAGTAGAAAGAAATGTCAGGACATTCAAAATTTGCGAACATCAAACACAAAAAGGAAAAAAATGATGCTGCGAAAGGAAAAATCTTTACCATTATAGGAAGAGAACTTGCAGTAGCAGTAAAAGAGGGAGGACCGGATCCGGCGAACAACAGCAAACTCCGGGATGTGATCGCAAAGGCAAAGGCAAACAATATGCCAAACGATACGATCGACCGTGGAATCAAGCGTGCTGCCGGAGATTCCAACGCAGTAAACTACACATATATTACATATGAGGGATACGGACCGGGCGGTACGGCGATCATCGTTGACGCTCTGACGGACAATAAGAACCGTACGGCTTCCAATGTAAGAAACGCATTTACAAAAGGCGGCGGAAATGTAGGAACCACAGGCTGCGTGTCTTATATGTTCGATAAGAAAGGACAGATCATCATTGACAAAGAAGAACTGAGCATGGATTCCGATGAGCTGATGATGATGGCGCTGGATGCCGGTGCGGAAGATTTTTCCGAGGAAGAAGACAGCTATGAGATCATTACGGCACCGGATGATTTTTCTGCCGTGCGGGAGGCGCTGGAGGCGGAAAAGATTCCTATGGCGTCCGCCGAAGTGACGATGATCCCGCAGAATTATGTGTCCCTTACATCCGAGGAAGACATTAAAAAAATTAACCGGATCTTAGATATGCTGGATGAAGATGATGATGTTCAGGCAGTTTATCATAACTGGGATGAATAATTGCATTAAATATGAAAAAAATCCGTTGTGCTAGTTGCATTTAAAGATAGAATCGTTTACAATGGTGTTCATAGAAAGTTCATAAAAATTTCATATATTTTTGGGAGAGAGAATATGAAAAAAACGAAAAAAAGGCACTTGGGAAACAGTGGTTTTTCCCTGGTGGAACTGATCATTGTAATCGCAATCATGGCAATTCTTGCGGCGGCGATCGGACCGGCGCTTGTCCGGTATATTCAGAAGTCGAGGGAAGCGAGGGCAATTACGGAAGCGGAAGCACTGGTAAATGCAACTCAGACCGGACTTGCGGATATCAGTTCGCTGGATCTGGATTTTAATCTCAGCCGGGCGTTTACGAAGAGCAATGGTAATACGGTACGATGTGGGATCATTACGAATTCCATGCTGAAGCAGGCGCAGGGAAATACGCCGGTACCGCAGGGAGATCCGGATTATTCGGATTATGTGCTTGCGGGTGCGATTCTGGAGAATCTGAATACAGGTTCCAGGAGTGATTTCCAGTTTGTAAATTATTCCGGTTCCGGCAGCAATCCGATCGGGCAGACACTATCTTCTTATGGTGGAAACAGCAAGCACTGTCCGGGCGTTATCATTGTTTTTAACGATCATGAACAAGTGATCATGCTGGAGTATTACAAAAATGATATATTGATCCATTATGAGGATGGAGAGTATAAAGTCAGCGAGGAATCAAGCTTTACGGGAACAGACCGGATTACATATTAAAATGTGCGTCAAACAGCAGAGGAGGCGGGCGATATGGCTGAAAAATACGTGATTACGATTGCAAGACAGCATGGAAGCGGCGGTTTAAAGATTGGTAAACGATTGGCGGAAGCATTAGGCGTTGCCTGTTATGACAGCGAGATGCTGAAATTGGTTTCCGACAGCAGCAATATGCGTGATAAGCACGTTGCCCATGATGACAGGATCAAAGACACCTCTCTGTTTGAAATTGCGAGCCAGCGTTATGACGGTTCGGAGCTTCCGAAAGAAAGCGACGACTTCATTTCCATGCGGAACCTGTTCGAATACCAGTCGGATATCATCCGGGAACTGGCGGATAGGGAATCCTGCGTAATTGTCGGCAGATGCGCAAATTATATCCTGCAGGACAGAAATGATGTGGTGAGCATCTTTATACATGCGCCGATGGAGTATCGTGTCCGTCGTTCTTCTTCTGTACATAGTATGACGGAAAAAGAACTGGAACGGTATATCAGCAGTATTGACCGGCACAGAGCCTCATATTATAAATACTATACAAAAAGCGAATGGACGGATCTTCGCAACTATGATCTGAGTCTGAACAGTGAAGTTCTGGGCATACAGAGATGTGTGGATGAGATCGTTTCCTATATAAAAATTCGATTCGGAGAAATATAAAAAGCATTTCTGAAATTATATACCATATAAATGGAGGAGGAAACAGCATGAAAAAAATAGCATATATCGCATCAGAGTGTGTGCCTTTTATAAAGACCGGAGGTCTGGCAGACGTAGTAGGCGCGCTCCCGAAGAAGTTTGACCGAAATGAGTACGATGTTCGGATTATATTACCGAATTATATGTGCCTTCCTGCCAAGTACAAGAGCAAAATGAAATATATCACCCATTTCCATATGGACATCGGCTGGAAACAGCAGTATGTGGGCGTTATGTATCTGGAATATGAAGGAGTTCCGGTATATTTTATTGATAATGAATATTACTTTAACGGCTTCAATATTTATGGAGACTTAAAATGGGACATTGAAAAGTTCTGCTTCTTCAGTAAGGCGGCGCTTTCCATACTTCCGGGCATCGGCTTTCAGCCGGATATTCTGCATTGCCATGACTGGCAGGCAGGTATGGTTCCGGTATATCTTCGGACGCTCTTTGCAAGCAATCCGTTTTACAGCGGTATGAAGTCAGTTATGACGATCCACAATCTTCAGTTCCAGGGCGTATGGGATATCAAGACGGTTCAAGAGTATTCCGGACTTCCGAGTTATGTATTTACGCCGGATAAACTGGAAATCCACAAAGACGCAAGTATGCTGAAAGGCGGTCTGGTATATGCGGATAAGATCACAACCGTATCCAATACCTATGCGCAGGAGATCCAGACGCCGTATTATGGAGAAGGACTGGATGGTCTGCTCCGGGCAAGATGGCAGTCCCTGTGGGGTATTGTAAACGGTATTGATTACACGATCTACAATCCTGCAACCGACAAGAAGATATTTAAGAATTATACCGTTAAAAACTTCCGGACGGAAAAAGTCAAGAATAAAGTTGCCCTTCAGAGGGAACTCGGACTTCCGGAAGATCCGAATGCATATATGATGGGTATTATTTCCCGACTGACCGATCAGAAGGGCCTCGATCTGGTAGACCGGATCATGAACGATATCTGTACGGACGGCACCCAGTTTGTTATCCTTGGAACCGGTGACAGACGGTATGAAGATATGTTCCGGTATTATAAGGGGATTCATCCGGCGAAGATATCTGATAATATTTATTTCAGCGATGAATTGTCTCACAAGATGTATGCGGCATGCGATTCCATTCTTGTACCTTCGAGATTTGAACCATGCGGTCTGACACAGTTGATGGCGCTTCGTTACGGCGCGCTTCCGATCGTCAGAGAGACCGGCGGTCTGAAAGATACGGTTATTCCGTATAACGAATATGAAGGAACCGGAACCGGCTTCTCCTTTGCAAATTATGATGCAATGGAGTTGCTGAATACGATCAATTATTCCAAGCGTATTTTCTTTGATTATAAAGAAGCATGGTACGGTCTGCAGGAGCGTGCGATGCAGCAGAACTACAGTTGGGATAATTCAGCGAAGATTTACGAGCAGCTTTACCAGCAGCTTTGATCTTATCATAATAAAGAAGTTACGATTAAGGTATCCTGAATCTTTCAGGATATCTTAATCTTTGTCTGGGAGGAAAAAATGGCATTTGACGGAATCGTTATCGCAAATCTGGTACATGAACTGAATATGCGGGCTGTCGGCGGAAGGATTTATAAGCTTCATCAGCCGGAGGCGGATGAGCTGTGCCTTGTCATCCGGAATAATAAAGATACGTTCCGTCTGCTTCTTTCTGCGGATGCCAGTCTGCCGCTGATCTATATCTCGGAAACGGCAAAAGAAAATCCCATGACGGCGCCGAATTTCTGTATGCTCCTTCGAAAGCACATCGGAGGCGGAAGGATCGTTAGCATCAGCCAGCCGGATTTTGAGCGGATCATGGAAATTGAAATAGAGCATATGGATGAAATGGGTGATCTGTGCAAAAAGAAACTCATTATAGAGATCATGGGAAAGCACAGTAATATTATCTTCACAGATGAAGAAGGCGTGATCATAGACAGCATCAAGCATATTTCCCAAAGGATCAGCTCGGTGCGGGAGGTGCTTCCGGGCAGACAGTATGTATATCCGCCCTCCGGCGAGAAAATGAATCCTCTGACAGTGACGGAGGAAACCTTCCGAAATCTTGTTTTGAAGAAACCAATGACGCTTTCAAAAGCCCTTTATACATCTTTAAACGGAATTTCACCGGTGATCGCCAACGAAATCTGCTATCGGGCAGAGCTGGACGGCGGCATGGCAGCCGAAGCGTTAAGCGATGGACAGGCGCATGTTTTCTATCAGGCATTCAGCGGATTGATGCAGGAGATCCGGCAGGAAAAATTTCAACCCTGCATAGCATATTCCGGACAGGTACCAAAAGAATATGCGGCTGTGCGGCTTTTCATGTACGGGGATTTGGAAGTGAAAACCTTTGCAAGTATATCGTTTGTTCTGGAAGAATACTACAAAACCAAAAGTATGGTAACAAGGATCCGTCAGAAATCGGTAGATCTGCGGAAGATCGTGGGAAATGCAGTGGAGCGTACCGCCCGGAAATACGATCTTCAGCTTGCGCAGATGAAGGATACGGAAGACAGGGAAAACGACCGGATCTGCGGCGAACTTCTGAATACGTATGGTTACAGCGTAGAAGCGGGAGCAAAAAGCCTGAGCTGCATCAATTATTATGATAACAGCGAGATCACGATCTGGCTGGATCCGACGCTTACTGCGTCAGAAAACAGCAAAAAATATTTTGACCGGTATACAAAAAAGAAACGAACCTATGAAGCGCTTCGTGTTTTGCTGGATGAAACAAAAGCAGAACTCGATTATCTGATCTCAGTCCGTACGTCACTGGATATTGCCGAAACGGAGGCAGATCTGACCGAAATTAAAGAAGAACTCGTCCGCACCGGCTTCATAAAAGGAAAGAACACAAGAAAAGATGCGAAGAAAACAGCAAAAAGCCAGCCGCTCCATTTTATTTCCAGAGACGGCTTCCATATGTATGTGGGAAAGAACAATTTTCAAAATGAAGAGCTCACCTTTAAAACCGCACAGGGAAATGATATGTGGTTCCATGCAAAAAAAGCACCCGGCTCCCATGTCATCGTAAAAACAGAAGGCGCAAAAACCCTTCCGGACGCCACCTATGAGGAAGCAGCACGGCTCGCAGCCTATTACTCCTCCAAACGGGAAAGCGGAAAAGTCGAGATCGATTATACAGAGCGCAAAAACCTCAAAAAACCGCCGAAAGCAAATCCCGGCTTCGTCATCTATCACACCAACTATTCCATGCTTGCAGAGGCAGACATCACAGGAATCCAAAAAGCCTAAGCAACACTCTTCATAGAATCATCTTCCTACGAGATAAGACAAGATAGGATAAGGTAATATAAGATGAGATACGATTAGATAGGATACGATGAGATAAGATAGGTTACGATAGGATACGATGAGGTAGGATAAGATACGATAAGATACGATATAATGAGCCAGGAATAAAGTAAGAGACATGTTAAAGTAAGAGTCATGTAACAGTTTTATCAAGGCATGGTGGTTCCGTGCAGGGACATATGAGCCGCCGGTTCTTAGCGAACACAAGCGTGAGCGAGTGTGAGCTTAGAACCGCTGCGTGCGAATCTAAGCGCAAGCGGTCCCAGCACGGAACCACCATGCGCTGATAAAACGTCCCTCATTCCACCCCCCCCCTCATTCCACCCCCCCATTCCCAACCCCTATTC
>CANRMC010000073.1 GCA_947631605.1 uncultured Lachnospiraceae bacterium | reverse complement strand
AGATGCCATTACAGTAGAACCAACCTGTACATCATCCGGTTATCAGTACCAGGAATGTCAGAAATGTCATATTAAGGAAAAAATCTCAGGATCAGATAAAAGACCTCTTGGGCATAAGTACGGAGCTTGGGTGACAAAGGGAGAAGATAAACTTAAATGCGGAGAGAAACTGGTTCGAGTACGTACCTGTATGAATAAAGGTTGTGATCCGGGTTCGGAGGGACATACTCAGGAGCAAACATATACACAGCTTCATGATTATTTCTCTAAATGGCAGGTTATAAAGGCGGCAACCTGTGATACGCCGGGCTATAGCGGGTATAAGTGCCTTAATTGTGATGAAATAAAAGATAAGCAGGAAATTCCGGCTCTCGGACATGAGTATATTGCAACCAGCGGTGATTGTACGAAAGGAGAAACATGTAATCGGTGCGGTGCAGTGAAAGAAGGTTATTCCGGTCATACTCTGGTCTGGAAATTTAGTGCGAAAGATATGACGCATTGGCAGGCATGCAGTAATGCGGGCTGCACATATAAAACCGAGGCTGAATCCCATAAAGGAATCGTTAATGGCGACTGCACGAAACAATTGATATGTGAATGTGGCTATTGGGTAAATGGTCAGAGCAATCACATCTGGGAATATACTTCAGATGAAAATTTCCATTGGATGAAGTGTACGACGCCGGGCTGTACGGTAGAGACAACAAAGTATGCCCATAGTTTTCCAAGTGGAGATTGTACTAAGCCTCAGATCTGTTCCGTCTGTGGAAGAAATAACGGAGACGGTGAGTCTGCCCATGCGTGGGGAGCATATATCCATACGATCAGCCATCATTATCAGATCTGTACGAATCCCGGTTGCAACCAGAGGACTTCATATGGAGAACATACGCTTTTGGTTGATCGGACTGACTGTACAAAGAACATATATTGTACAGAATGTGGTTATATTTCCATTCATGGAAATCTGAACCATAATTATGGCAGCGAGCCGTGGCAGCCGGATGCGAGTGATCCGAACCATCATTACCGTGAATGTATCAACGGAAAGTGTGAGGTTCGGGAATATGCCGCACATACCGGTGGTGAAGCTACATGCACTGAAAAGGCGCAGTGTACGGAATGTCATGCTTATTATGGAGAGGTCGATAAGGACAATCATACCGGTCCGATCGAATTAGAGCATGGTTATAAGGAACCTACCTTTACTGAAGCCGGATACTCTGGCGATAAATATTGTTCGTCATGTCAAACAGTGATAGAAAAAGGACATGTTCTGCCACCGCTTTCTGAGAGCCATGTGCATACATATGGGGAGCAGAAATTTGATGAAGTAGAATCATGGTATGAGTGTACAGAATGTGGATATCGTGACAGAGTGACCAAGCATACATTTAATGGATATCTGTTTGACGGTGAGAACGGTCATTATCAGCAGTGTCAGTACTGTAAATTTAAGACAACAACACATCCGCATTCAGCATCACCTGAAAAGTACGACAATGACTGCACAACGGCTGTTACCTGCGATAATTGTGGTCATGTGATAGTAGATGCATATGAAACACATGATTTTTCCGGTGGTTATGCCCATGACGAATCCGGACACTGGCAGATATGCACCAATCCTGATTGTGCCGTGACAAGTACTCATGTAGATCATGCCGGAACGAGTGATTTGGACTGTACGACAGCGGATTTATGTTCTGTCTGCGGTTATACCATGCAGACAGCGGAAGCCTCTCATAATTGGGATTCTGTCTGGATGCAGGATAAGGCAGATCATTACCGTAAATGTTTGAATGAGGGCTGCGAGGCTGCAGACCGGCATAAGCATAACGCAGTGGAGAGCAATCATTTGTGTACGACACCAGTAATCTGCGCAGACTGCGGCTTTGTGATAGAAGAAGGAAAAAGTGAACATGCCTTCGGAGGAGACTATCTTACCAATGAGGACGGACACTGGCTGAAATGTCAGAATCCTGACTGTCTGCAGGAAGAGGGAGTAAGCCGCCACACAGGAGGAAAAGCTACCTGTGCTTCTAAAGCGCTATGTACAGTCTGCGGTGTGGAATATGGGGAAATAGATTCCAATAATCATATTGGCTTAACGGAGCTTCGCGATCATGAGAATCCTACCGAGACGGAGTGGGGCTTCAGCGGGAATATCTACTGTCTGGGCTGCGATCAGATTATTGAACACGGTACGCCGATACCACCACTTATGGAAGGACATGAACACTACTATGCTGAAAAGTCGGATGATTCACACCATTGGCAGGAATGTCTGACCTGTGGAGCTATAACAGAGAGTGAAGAACATACGCTTGAATGGATGTCGGATGAAACCAGTCATTATGAAAAGTGTACGAAATGCAGTTATGTTAGGGTGGAACCTGAGGCACAGCATGTTCCTGCACACTGGTCTCATAATGAAACAGATCACTGGCGTGAATGTGAAATCTGTGGTTATCTAATGGATAATGAAAAGCATGCTGACGGAATATTGACCTATGATAATGAAAATCATTGGTATGTATGTCCTACCTGCGGCGGAATCTTTGGTCAGGAAGCTCATACCTTTGATGGTAGATGGTGCTCGGTATGTGGAACTGAGAATATAAATTTTGTACCAGCGGTGAGTGTAGATACTCCGCCTGAAGTAGGAAATAAGGATGCTGTTCAAAACATGCTGGAGACCATTGTTCAAGAATTGTATACAGAAGATAGCGCATTGTCAGAAAAAATAATAGAAGCGGTAAATGAGAATAAGGATATCAACGTCCAACTGGTGATATCAGATGCTGGTATTACCGGAAACGTCAAGAAACTGGATATTTCCATTCTTGTTTTTGCGAATAAAGATTTGCTTGGTAATATTACTGAAGTAAAAACACCGATTGAATTTGCAATCCCTCTTAATGACCTGACAGGCAGAATATTCCGTGTGTATAGAATTCATGAAGGAGAAAAGAGTTATCTGGACAGCAGGGTAGAGAACGGCAAGATTTATTTTTGCTCCGATAAGTTCTCAGAATATTATATTGAGGGAAGCAACAATATTGTGTTTGCGGATGTGGAGGCAATTCCGGATCAGACATATACCGGTTCAGAGATTAAACCATCTGTAAAGGTTACCATAAACGGAAGTGAAACACTCAAAGAAGGCGTTGATTATGAGCTTTCTTATGAGAATAATGTGGAAGCCGGAACTGCAACGATTATAATTACAGGCAAGGGTGAATTTGCAGGTTCGGTACAGAAGGTGACTTTTACAATCATAAAATTGTCTGATGAAGGTTCAGAAGGCAGTACTGACAGCGATACCGGTAATAATACAGGCAAGGCACCTGACATCAGCCAAGGCGACAATAATGCCGGCAATGATGAAAACAAAACCAGTGTTCATACTCCGCGGACAGGCGATATGGATTCTCCGGGATTCTGGCTGCTTATGATGTTATTATCAGTCTGTGTCTTTGGATTACTGTTAAATAACAGAAAGCATAATCGCAAATTATGATATGAATTTTATAATGTAATCTGGCGGCAGCTTTTCTATATGGAGAGCTGCCGCCTTTTAGCAAAATCCAATCAAGTATATATGGGGAAAAGATCAAGATAAATAAGAGATTTTTATCAGAAATTTATCGGGTGTATTGGGTATGTAATGGTCATTGTCAGTATAGACTTTTGAAGTTTTTTAAGCTAATATATAATCATATTTTTTTATATTGTTCCGAATAAATCAAAAAGGAGTCATGATGATGAAGAATATCACTGAACAGCTGATTTTGTCGCTCGCGCCGAACTCCACCGCCGCAGCGAACGGCAGAAAAATTTCGGCGGGCGGCGGCTTTGTAAAGCTGTACCGCTCCGAGGACAGCACATTTTTTATGGGAGAATGTAAGGGAAGCGGTGCAACTGCCTATGTTACTTCTGCGGATTACATAAACGAAAACAAACCCGTTTTCCGCTGCTCGTGTCCGAGCAGACAGTTTCCCTGCAAGCATTCGCTTGCGCTGATGTACGAGATGATGTCGGGTAAGGAGTTCGCGATTTGCGAGATACCTGAAGATATTCTTTCAAAACGAAAAAAACTTGCTGCAAAATCGGCAAAGGCAGAAAATGCGGAAACCGAGAATACAGATCCCGAATCTGCCGAAAAAACTGCAAAGAAAAAAGCCGCCGCAAAGAAAACGGCAAGCGCTGCGAAAAAGAAAAAGTTTAAAAAGCAGCTTGAGGGTCTTGAAATGTGTGAAAAGGCGGTAAAAGAACTGATTTCTGCAGGTTTGGGAACGATGGGCGGCGCGTCGCTCTCGAATTATCAAGCGTTATCCAAACAGTTCGGCGATTATTACCTTTTAGGAATCCAACGCCTTTTCAACCGTCTTATCATCGAAATCACGGAGTATCAAAAAGACGGTTTGGAAGTGCATTACGACAACGCAATCGACACGCTCGAAAAGCTAAATTCACTTATCAAGAAGTCGAGAAAGTACATCACGGAAAAAATCGAAAACGACGATCCGGCGCTGGATGACACCGCGCTTTATGAGGAACTCGGCGGCAACTGGAAACTCTCCGAACTTGAAAGCATAGGCAAATGTGTGCAAAACGCGCGAATGGCACAGCTTGCATTTTGGGTGATATTTGACGATGCACGCAAGGAATACATAGAAACAGGCGCGTGGATAGAACTGAACAGCGGAATGATTTATCTTACAAAGAACTTCCGCCCGCTAAAATCGCTAAAACATATAAAAGCGGATGACTCTGTTTTCAGTGCGGTGAAAGTGCCTTCAATGGCGGTTTATCCCGGCGAGGGAAACGTGAGAGTGCGTTGGGACAGCGCGGATTTTGAAGAACTCACGGATGAGGATTTCAAGAAACTGCGTTCCTATGCCGTAACTTCCGTAAAAGCGGAGATGAAAGCTGTAAAGAACTTTTTGCAAAACGCGATGTCAAGTCCGATTATCTATAAACTGATTTCTTTTGCGGAAGTAGAAAAGATCGGCGAAAAAATCGTACTGAAATCAAAAGACGGAGACACGGTAGAACTAAAGGACTTTAGCGAAACCGAAAAGATGACAGAGCGCCTGCAAATGCTCCCTGATCAAAAACTTCTCGAAAATGGCGTCATGCTCTGCGGATTTCATTATGACGCCGCCGAAAACCGAATTTTCGCACAGCCGATGTGCATTATTCCCGACAGCGAAAACGCTGTTGTAAGACTGCTTTATTGACGGAGGTAATTTATGGAAATATCGTCTTTGTATGAACTTCGCGCACAACTGCGTTCGGCGGCTGTCGCGGGGGCAAATCTTTTGTCGGAGAACTTCCGACTGAAAAGGGCTGTTGATGCGTTTGCAGGAATGAAAGACGCGTCGCCCGTTTTCGGGAAAATATACGAACTTTCAAGCGCGCTTGTTTCTGGAAACTGCGAGGACGCGGCGGGAACGCTCCTTGACGCGCTGTCGCTGTCCGATTCGGTAATGACGACTTTAGCGTCCGTAGATGTTGACGGCGCCGCCGAAAAACTCCCCGTTTACGGCGTTCCGTCAAAAATAGTAAACGCGCCGTATTCGCGCCTGTCAAAGCTTATCGACGCGCTCACGACTTCGGGGAGCGGAAATCACAAAATAATATTGAACGCCTTGCAGGAAAAATCCGAACTGTTAGATGATTACCGCGTAAAGCCCGCGCTTGTCGAGTGCTTGGGTTCGTCCCACGGCGAAACGGCAACCCTTGTAATCCCCGCAATAAAGAAAATGGGGAAATCTATCGTCCCGCTGTTGAAATACGGCTTTGACCCAAAGGGCAAAAAGGCAACTATACATCGCATTTTGCTTATAGACGAACTCGGCGGTGCAGATGAAAACGACTTCTATCTGGAAAATATCCCGCTTTCCGAAAAAGACGTGAAAAAACTGCTTATCCGCGCCCTGCGCCATGACGTAAACAACGCAGAAAAGCTGATTGAACTTATTCATACCGAAAAAGGCGCGATAAAGACCGAGGCGCTCAATACTCTTGCAAAGCTGGACTGCGACAAGGCGCGGGAATATTTCGAGGAAATGGAGAAGAAAAAACCGCAGGATACGCTCGGATACTTAACATACAGCCGTACCCCGTGGGCGTGCAGGCTTGCCGTGAAGATAGGCAACCGCCTTTTCGACAACAACGACGGCGGGAATTACAAGATGAACGGCTTGGGGCTTGTGGACATTGATTATTATGCGTTTCAAGGCAAGACAGGCAAAGACGTTATAGATTTCTTCAGAAAGGTAGTTTCCGCTGACTATGACGACAAAAAGGTCCTCCGCTCACGCATAAGAGAGCTTATAAACAACCCCCTTTCGGCAACTGTCGCAACAACGGGCGACCCCGATATGTGCGCTCTCGCGCTGGAGTTTGAGAAGAAATATCCAAAGCAGTTTGAAGAAAGCGCGTTTTTCGCGCATATTCTGGGCAAAGACGACTGCACCGACTATTTCAAAAAGAAGATCCTTGAGGCAAAGGAACGCGCTCAGACTCAAAGCAACAAGAGCGTATTCTACTCGCCCGCGATGTCCTGCGTTAAGTACATAACGTGCATTGACGGGAAGTATTACATTCAGTATAAAGTGTTTGACAGCCATACAGCTACAGCCGAAGTGTGCGAAACCTACACCGTTCCCATTCGCCAGCCCGTAAAGGAAAAATGGTTCGATATGTTTTTAAGCTGCGACTGGTATATGCCGGAATATTTTGCAAGCGAGCTATACGATAAGGACGACGAAGAAATGCGCGAGAAATTAAAACAGCATTTCTTCAAGCGGGTAGTTTACAGCGAGGACTCTTTAAACTATCTTTTGATTCTGAAAGGTATGGGCTATACAAATATCGAGGGGCTTGTCTTTGAATATTTCAAGGAAAACCACAAGAAGTTCAGTGATAAATATAAAGACGCGTATAAATTCCTGCGTTGGGTACCGAGCGATTATGAATACTTGTGCAAAGAATTTGATGATCTGGAACGCTACGCAAACGCAAACAACATAACGCTGAACCTCGATTTGGAAGATATACGAGAGTATATAGAGCATTTCTGGACAGAACAGCATTAAATTAAAGGAGAACACTATGGAAAAACAAGATCTGAGACTTCCCGCCGAACAACTTTTCGCGGAGGAGTTGAATGCGCTTATCAAGGCGGAAACCGACCCTATACCCGAAGGCTGGAGGATGTCGCCGCGTTCGGTGAAAACCTACATTTGCGGCGGTAAAGTCGGAGAAACCGTCATCACGCCGAAATATATCGGTCATGAACGCTTAGTTGAAATAGCGATCGCAACGCTTGTTACCGACCGCGCGTTATTGCTGATCGGTGAACCGGGTACAGCGAAAAGCTGGCTTTCCGAACATTTGACGGCAGCAATAAACGGCAATTCCTCCCGCGTTATCCAGGGCACGGCAGGCACGACCGAGGAGCAGATACGCTATTCGTGGAACTATGCCATGCTGATAGCGAACGGTCCGTCCGAGGCGGCAATGCTGAAAAGCCCGGTGTTTACGGCTATGGAAGACGGGGCGATCGCGAGAGTCGAGGAAATCTCGCGGTGTGCGTCTGAAGTTCAGGACACATTGATTTCCCTGCTTTCTGAAAAGCGGATAAGCGTTCCCGAATTGTCGCTTGAAGTTCCTGCGAAAAAGGGATTTTCGATAATCGCCACCGCTAACACCCGCGATAAGGGCGTAAACGATATGTCGGCAGCGCTTAAACGCCGTTTCAACATTGTAGTTTTACCTGCACCCGAAACGCTCGAAGAGGAAATGAACATCGTTAAAACGCGTGTCGAACAGCTTTCGGACAATCTGGATCTCAACGCTGCACTGCCGAAAGACGCAGTTATCCAGAAGATCTGTACGATATTCAGAGAACTGAGGAACGGCGAAACAATGGATAAAAAACAGAAGTTAAAAACTCCCGCAGGCGTTCTCTCAACGGCTGAAGCAATCTCTCTGCTTTGCAACAGCATGGCACTTGCGGGAAGTTTCGGCAATGGCGAAATTTCCGATGAGGATATCGCAGCGGGACTTCAGGGCGCAGTGGTGAAGGACAGTGATAAGGACTCTGTCGCATGGAAGGAATATCTCGAAAATGTCATGAAAAAGCGCGGTATGGCGTGGAGCGGACTCTACAATGCATGCAGGGAGCTGAACGAATGAGCGGTGTGAATTTTTTCGGTATTCGCCATCTTTCTCCTGCCGGAGCGTTCTTTCTGCGCGAATTTTTGGACAAAACACACCCGGAGCTTGTTATGATAGAAGCTCCGAGTGATTTTGAGGATGTGGCGGCGGATATCGTCCGGGCGGAAACCCGACCGCCATTTGCGGTACTTGCGTATACGAAGAGCATTCCCGTGCGGACGATACTCTACCCGTTCGCGGAGTATTCTCCCGAATATCAGGCGATGCTTTGGTGCCATGAGAATAAAATTCCGTTCCGTTTTATGGATCTGCCTTCGGAAACATTTCTCGCGCTCTCCGATGAAAGACTGCGAAAAGCGGAGGAAGATGAATGCGAAGACTCCGGTGAGAATACAGACGAAAATAAGCCTGACGTTTACGAGCAGATTGCCGAAAAAAGCTCCGATGGCTCTCACGAAACATTCTGGGATCGGACGCTTGAACAGTGCGCGGACGCCGACGCATATCAAGAAGGCGCGAACCTTTTTGGTGCAAATATACGCACGCTGTCAGACGAAAACAGATATGATGAGGAAGAAACGGCACTGCGCGAAACATATATGCGCTATGTTATCCGAAACGAGGTAAAAGACGGCGTTTCTCCTGAAAGGATAGTTGTGGTGACGGGTTCCTATCATGTTGAGGGACTAAAAAACTGGGAAAACGAAGAAATACTCCCTGAACTTCCCGTTATTTCATCGCTGCATACGCTGATGCCGTATTCTTATTACAGACTGTCAACGCGTTCCGGATACGGCGCGGGAAACAAGGCGCCCGCCTATTATGAACTGATATGGGACGGTCTGCAAAAAGGTGACCGGCTGTATGCGGCAAATGCTTATTTGTCAAAAATTGCTGCGAAAATGCGTGAAATCGGAAACGCCGCTTCTTCAGCACAGGTAATTGAAGCGCTCAGGCTCGCGGAATCCCTGGCAAAAATGCGTGGAGGGCTCCTGCCAACGCTCCGCGATCTGCGGGACGCCGCTCAGACCTGCATAGGGGAAGGGAATTTTGCTTTGATAAGCACGGCGGCTGCTGACACGGAAATAGGAACCAGGATAGGCGAGATACCCGAGGGAGTTTCAAGAACGAGCATACAGGACGACTTCTACCGCGAGCTTAAAGAGTTGAGACTCGAAAAATACCGTACCATTGTCGCACAGGATCTGAAGCTTGATCTGCGCGAAAATATTCGGGTGAGTTCGGAAAGATCTGCGTTTCTTGATTTGAACCGCTCGTTCTTTCTTCACAGGCTGCGCATTCTGGGACTGGGGTTTGCACAATGTGTTCCGTCATCGCAGGAAAACGCAACATGGGCCGAATCGTGGGTCGTATGCTGGACTCCGGAATCGGAAATAACGCTTGTGGAATCCGCCCTCAAAGGCGATACCGTTGAGATTGCGGCATCGGTCAGTATAAAAGAGGCCGTCGAGCAGGCGCAGAGTATGTCCGATATAGCAAAAGCGATAGACGACTCGTTCCGATGCGGTATGCCCTCATCGGCAGGCTATGCGATAAGCGCGCTTCAGGCGGCGGCAGTTGATGCGGTCTCGTTTGAAGAACTTGCAAAAACCGCATTCAGGCTTTCAAGAGTTATAAGCTACGGCGATATACGAAAGGTCGACTGTTCTGCTGTCGAGCCTATCATGAAACAGCTTTATTACCGCGCCTGCCTTATTATGAGTAACTCCTGTATATGCAACGATGATGCTTCAAGGAAAATTGCGGACGCGATCAATATGATAAACTCTGTTGAGCTTGCACAGGATTGTCTTGAAACGGAAGACTGGATAAAAGCCTTAAAAGAGGTTTCTTCCCGCGATGATTTAAATACCAAGCTTTCGGGGCTTTGCACGGCAATTCTTCTCGAACGGAATGAAATGACCAATGAGGAACTTAAGATTGAGGTTTCACGGAGGCTTTCAAAGGGAGTGCCGGCGGATCTCGGCGCAGGCTGGTTCGAGGGACTTGCACTCAAGAACCGTTTTGGACTGATTGCAAGGTTATCGCTGTGGGAAAGCCTTGATGAGTTTATAAACTCTCTGGATGATGAGGAGTTCAAGCGTGCGCTTGTATTTCTGCGCAGAGCGTTTGCGGACTTTTCTTCGGGAGAAAAGGATTCCGTTGCCGAAAATCTCGGAGAAATATGGGGACTGAACGGCGCACAAGTAAGCGAGACAGTCAATGCGCCTCTCGATGATGCCTCACAGCAGCTCCTCGACGAGCTTTCCGGATTTGATTTTGATATATAGGTGATTGATTTATGGATAAAACAGTACAGATGCAGCGTTGGCGGCTGATTCTCGGGCAGGAGAGCGGAGACCGCTTTTTGGAAATGGAAATGCCTGCTCTCTCAGAAGAACAGGCACTAATGGATAGCGCCCTTGCGGCTATCTACAACAAAAGCGAACAGGGAGGTTTCGGAAACACAACAGGAGCGGGTCATGGCCCGTCCAATCCTCAGATATCGCAGTGGCTGGGAGACGTGCGGAGCCTTTTTGATAAAGATCTGGTAAAGATCATACAGAACGACGCAATGACACGCTGTGGACTTAAGCAGCTTATTTTAGAGCCGGAGATCCTCGAAAATGTTGAGCCGGATATTTCCCTCGCGTCTGCAATCCTCACGTTAAAGGATATGATACCGAAACGCTCGAAAGACAGTGTAAGAGCGTTTATAGGCAAAATAGTCGAGGAAATAAACAAGCTTCTTGAACAGGACATAAAGCGCGCCGTGACCGCCGCTATAAACAAGCGCGAACATTCGCCCATACCTTCGGCGTCAGTGCTCGACTATAAAATGACGATCAGAAGGAACTTAAAGCACTATTCTCCGGAGCTTAAAACGATAGTTCCCGAACATTTCTACTTCTTTGACCGCGCGGCGTCATCAGCCGCAAATAAATGGACTGTTATTCTTGACATTGACAGGAGCGGCTCCATGGGAGAATCGGTCATATATTCTTCTGTTATAAGTTGTATCCTGGCAGGTATGGCATCGTTGAAGACAAGAGTGGTGACGTTCGACACGAATATTGCAGACCTCACGGAGCAATGCTCCGATCCCGTGGACCTGCTTTACGGGTTTCAGCTCGGCGGAGGAACGGATATCGATAAGTCAGTAGCGTATTGTATGCAGTTTATTGAAAATCCGAAGAAAACACTGTTTTTTCTCATTTCTGATCTGTACGAGGGAGGAAACCGGGCAGCACTGATAAGGCGAATGGAGGAAATGAAAAGCTCCGGAGTCACGGTCGTTTCTCTGCTTGCGATCTCAGACAGCGGAAAGCCGTATTTTGATGAAAGTACGGCAAATAAGCTCGCAAAAATTGGTATTCCCTGTTTTGCCTGTAATCCCCGCAGATTGCCTGAGCTGCTTGGCCTTGTACTAAAAGGACGCGACCTGTCCGATTTTTCTAAGGACGCAGCCAAGGGAGTATGACCATATTGAGAGAATAGAAGAAATAGAAGAATAAAAAGAAGTAGATAATTTTTACCATATATATGATGAGCTTTAGGAGATTTTTATAATTTGTTGGATTTTCCCTTAAACATGCTTATCCAATTGATTGATTTTTCGTCCAAAAACAATTATAATTGGACAAAAAGAAAAAATACTGGACGAAAGGAGCTTTTATGAGATCGTTTGATTATGGCAAACTTGCAGATAAAGCCTGGGGTACAGATATACTAAACCTTGTTGCAAAGATTCATGAGTGTAAAGGGAGGCAGGATTTATTCATTCGGCAAAAGCCGGTGGAACTGGATCGCCTGGTTGAAGTTGCAAAAATACAGAGTACGGAAGCATCCAACAAAATAGAAGGAATCGTTACAACAAGTACTCGAATGAAGCAGCTTTTTGAAGAAAAAACGACTCCGAGAAA
>CANRMC010000072.1 GCA_947631605.1 uncultured Lachnospiraceae bacterium | reverse complement strand
TGGTATCCCTTCGGCGGGAGGGGACATACCTCGGAATTGCTGAACGATACTGTCATATCGGATATTGCCGCATCCCACGGCGTAACGCCGGCACAGGTTATTTTACGATGGAATCTGCAAAAGGGCGTTGTTGTAATACCCGGTTCCAGCAATCCTGAACATATCAGGGAAAACCTTGACCTGTTTGATTTTTCATTGACGGATGATGAAATGGATCGGATCAATGCGCTGGATAGAAATGAAAAACATGACTGGTATTAACGGATATTATTTTAATTCCGCCATAACCTCGTCATAGCTTTTTGACGGAACGAGAAATTCATAATCGCCTGCGTCATATTTGGAGTAATCCGCTTCGGTAACAACAACGCCGTTAATAAATGATGTGCCTTCTTCCAGATACTCTTCATCATTGCTCGGTACATGGTCTCCATCCGGATCGTCAAAATGAAGGGTTTCAATTGTAACCACTGTTTCCAGTTCATGCGACGGATGGATCTTCCAATAAGTGGTGTAATGAACCAGACCGGCATAATCGTTATTTTCATTTCGCAGATTGTTATTATGCGGCGAATATTCATACCCGATATTTCCCATTGCTCCGTAAGGCCATCGATCCATAAGGGTATAGATCGTGCCGTCATGAAATGTATAGAGACTGACATAGTAACCTTCTGATCCGGAAGATAATTCCGGTATGTCATCATTATCTACATAAAGCAGATCATATTGAAGATCGTTCTCCGACTCCAGACGAGACAGGGTGAGGAGTGACTGATAAGCCTCCTGATAATTGGCAAATTCACCGTTCTTTTTTCCGCCGGAAAGGAGTTTTCTGATAGATGAAATAGAAAGAGGGGTTACCTGTGCAGTTACTTTCTCAGACAAAGTTTCCTCTGCGTAAATGTTTCTGCTAATATGCGTTTCACCGTTATAAAATGTTTCGTCATAATACCCATAATAAATGGCGGCGTAAGTGGTATCGCCGGTTGTTTTTATCATGACGATATCCGTATTTCCGTCATAATTTACATCATAAAAGGAAACGGCGTCCAGACTGGTAAAACGCTCCGATTCCAGATCTGCCGGAACGTAGGAGGCCGGACTCAGAAGAACTTCCCCGTTTTGAATGATCTGAATACTCATATCCTTTTCATCTCCGGACGGATAATAAGGAACAAAATAAACGCTGCCCTCAAATTCGCTGAGCGTTGTTTCAAAGGTCTGCTCTGCGATGCAGTTATCTCCGAACATTTTTTTCATTTCTTCCGTCCGGTCCGATTCTTCGGTTGTCGGCACCGGTTCTTCGGATGATGGGTTTTCAGTTATTTCCGCAGAGCTTTTCTCAGTATCCGTTTCCGTTAAAAGTTCCGCAGCGGTTTCGCTTTCGTTTGTGTTGAGGGATTCCTGTTTTTCCGTGCTGCCATTGCAAGCCGTTAAAAAAACGGACAGACTGCTTATAGCTAAAATGGATAAATATTTCTTAAACTTTTTCATATCACGCACTCCCAATCTAAATTAAAATATGAATGTTATTTAATATAAATGATATTTTATATAAATTCAATTATATGAATGTTATTTTTTGCTGCTAATTGCAGTGTAGCAGATTCGATGTAAAATAACAATGCAGCACTGTAAAAAAAGGAATGTAACATTGTAAAAAAGGGTAATAATTGTAAAATCAGACTGTATATTGTATAGTGTAAAAAAATGCGTCGTTAGATATACAAATGAATGAAAAAACAGGAGATTTATATGAATTATTCTATGCAGTTTCCCTCGCCTGTGGGAACGCTGACTGCGGTAAGCAGCAGCACGCATCTGATCGGGCTTTGGATCGAGGGACAGAAATACTTTGCTGAGGGGCTTACGGAAGAACCGGTTATACAAATGACGCCTGTCCTGATCCGGACAAGGGAATGGCTGGAGCGGTATTTTGCCGGAAAACGTCCGGATATAGCGGAACTTCCCCTTGCTTTATACGGAAGCACATTCCGGCAGAAAGTGTGGAAAATACTCTGTGAGATTCCTTACGGCAGTGTGACGACCTACGGTGAGATTGCAAAACGTATTGCAAAAGAAGAAGGAATGTGCAGTATGTCGGCACAGGCAGTCGGCGGGGCAGTGGGGCATAATCCGATTTCTATTACTGTCCCATGTCATCGGGTAGTGGGAAAAAACGGAAGTTTAACCGGATATGCCGGAGGGCTCGAAATAAAAAAGCGCCTTCTGGAGTTAGAAGGCGCGAAGTTTTAATCCAGAAGCTCCATCAGTTTTCGGGCCGCCAGACTCATGCCGGCTTTTTTGCTGCTTATGATACAGATTTCCCGTTTCGGGATCGGCTTTCGGAACTTTAATGAAAAGACTTCGCCGCTTTCTATATACGGTTTGGCAAAGTCCTCCATGACAGCACCGATCCCTAAGTTTTTGATGACAAACTGGACGATCATATTGCTGGTGGCAAGCTCAAATTCCGGCGTCAGCGTAACGCCCGATCTTGTAAGAAACGAATCCACATATTTTCGGGTGCTGGTATCCCGTTCCAGACAGATGATCGGAAGGGTTTCCAGGTCTTTGTAGGAAAGGATCTGATCTTTCAGATCGTCAAATTTTGAACCGGCGATAAATATATCGTTGATCTCTCTTGCTTTTTTAATTTCCAGACGATTATCTTTCGGAAGGGGAGTGGACACAATCCCAAAATCAATGCTGCCGCCATAGAGATGTTCAATGGTTCTCGGCGTCGGAGCGTTTGTGACATGAACCTTGATATTCGGATATAACTGATGAAATTTTTCCAGATATGGAAGAAGATAATATTGCAGCGTCATATCGCTGGCGCCGATGGAGAGTTCGCCAAAATCCAGAGAGGCGAGGGCATTCACTTTTTTTTCTCCCAATTCGATGGATTCATATCCGCTTTTTACATAATCATATAATACCTGTCCCGCCTGCGTCAGCGTGACGTTTTTTCTGGTCCGGTCAAAAAGCTCCATGCCCAGTTCGCTTTCCAGATTGCGGATTGCCTGACTGACAGCCGGCTGCGAGATACAAAGCTCCTTTGCGGCGAGAGTAAACTGGCCGTTTTTCGCGACATGGTAAAAAATCTTATAATATTCCAGATTGGCGGTCATAGTGTTCCTCCTGATAAACGAACTGATATCAGTATAGTGAATATCTGTGGTTTTGTAAAGTGATATATAAGGATTTCTTATGATAAATATAATAAATATTGATTTTATTTATATTTATCTATGACGTATAATGGAGATTGGCTTCTCATTTGTATTGAGAATGATAGAAAGAAGGGATTTTTAATTATGGTAAGAGCAGTAGTCGGCGCAAACTGGGGCGACGAAGGAAAAGGAAAAATTACGGATATGCTGGGGGAAACTTCCGATATCATTGTGCGTTTTCAGGGGGGCGCCAATGCAGGGCATACGATCGTCAATAATTATGGAAAATTCGCACTCCATACATTGCCGTCGGGGGTATTTTACAGTCATACCACCAGTATCATCGGTAACGGAGTAGCCTTGAATATTCCGGTTCTTTTTAAAGAAATAAACAGTATTGTGGAAAAGGGCGTGCCAATGCCGAAGATTCTCGTTTCGGATCGGGCGCAGATGGTTATGCCGTATCATATTCTCTTTGATGAATATGAGGAAGAACGGCTTGCCGGAAAGTCCTTTGGCTCTACAAAGTCCGGTATCGCACCGTTTTATTCGGATAAATATGCAAAAATCGGATTTCAGGTAAGCGAGCTTTTCGATGAGGACGCGTTGAAGGAAAAGATTCAGCGTGTGATCGCAACGAAAAATGTTCTGCTGGAGCATTTGTATCATAAACCGCTGCTGAAAGCAGAGGAAGTGTTTGATACCCTGATGGAATATAGAAAGATGATCGCACCGTATGTCTGCGACGTGTCAGCATATCTTTATCAGGCAATCAAAGACGGAAAGAACATTCTGCTGGAGGGACAGCTTGGTTCTCTGAAAGATCCGGATCATGGAATCTACCCAATGGTAACTTCTTCCTCCACACTGGCAGCTTACGGCGCGATCGGCGCGGGAATCCCGCCATATGAGATCAAACAGATCATTACGGTCTGCAAGGCATATTCCAGCGCGGTAGGAGCCGGCGAATTTGTTAGTGAGATATTCGGAGAGGAAGCAGATGAACTGCGAAGACGCGGCGGTGACGGCGGCGAGTACGGAGCAACGACCGGAAGACCGAGAAGAATGGGCTGGTTTGACTGCGTGGCTTCCAAATACGGCTGCCGGATTCAGGGCACTACAGACGTCGCATTTACGGTTCTGGATGTACTTGGTTATCTGGATGAGATTCCGGTATGCGTCGGATATGAGATTGACGGAACTGTTACAAAAGATTTCCCGACCACTTCTTTATTAAAGAAAGCAAAGCCGGTATATGAGGTTCTGCCGGGCTGGAAATCAGATATCCGTGGAATCCGGAACTATGAAGAACTTCCGGAAAACTGCCGGAACTATATTGAATTTGTAGAGAAAGAGATCGGGTTCCCGATCACTATGATCTCAAACGGACCGGGAAGGCAGGATATTATTTACAGAAATTGCTAGGGTTCTGAGGCAGGCGGCAGGGTTTTGAAACAGACGTAAGAAAGATCATAAAGAATCGTCCGTCTCTTCCTGTACCTGTTTCGCCGTAACCCTTTCGTTCAGAAATGCGTAGACTTTGTCACAGAATTCTTTTTTATAGGAAAAAGGAATGACATAATCCTCTTTTCCAATCACCAGATGAATAATGCTGTATATCATCTCATTTTCCGGCACTACAAGAGAAACGTCCGTGACCTGATCGTAGGTATAGACAGACTTTCCTCTGTGGTGGCGGATAGAAAGCTCCTCGTCGCCGAACTCGTAGGTGATGTCATAGGCAGTTTTCCGAAATGAGTGGAGCATCAGATAAATGCCGTAAATAAGCAGGATCCCACAGAGGATCGTGCCGAAAATATGCTTCCTTCCATAGCCGAGAATAAATAAAATGATCTGGCTTAGAGTTACCAGCATGATAAAAATACCGACTAACCGGAAGGTAAAACGGGTTCTTTTATTTTTACGAACTGTATACGTGATCATGATAAACCTCCAAAAAATACAATACGATTATATACTTAATAAGTAACTTATTCAATGAAAAATACTTAAATAAATATATGAACATAGCGAAAAAAGATAGAAAATAAATGGCATTTCAGACTTGATAGTGTTAAAATAGCCATGAACTGCATGAAAAACGGAGGTACATAACATGGAAAAAATCAAAATGACAACCCCTTTGGTCGAAATGGATGGCGATGAAATGACGAGGATCCTCTGGAAGATCATCAAAGATGATCTTCTGCTCCCATTCATAGACCTGAATACCGAATATTACGACCTTGGTCTGGAACACCGGAACGCAACGGACGACAAGGTAACCTTTGATTCCGCATATGCAACCAAGAAGTACGGCGTCGCTGTAAAATGCGCGACCATTACGCCGAATGCGGCAAGGATGACAGAATATGATCTGAAAGAAATGTGGAAAAGCCCGAACGGAACGATCCGTGCGATCCTTGACGGAACCGTATTCCGTGCGCCGATCGTAGTAAAGGGTATAGAACCCTGCGTGAAGAACTGGGAGAAACCAATCACGATCGCAAGACATGCCTACGGTGACGTATACAAAGCTTCGGAAATGAAGATTCCGGGCGCAGGCAGGGCGGAGCTGGTATTTACAGGCGCAGACGGAACGGTTCAGAGGGAGCTGATCCATGAATTTGATTCCGAAGGCATTATTCAGGGTATGCATAATATCAACGGCTCCATTGCAAGCTTTGCAAGAAGCTGCTTCAATTATGCCTTAGATACAAAGCAGGATCTCTGGTTTGCGACCAAGGATACCATTTCCAAGAAATATGACCATACGTTCAAAGATATTTTCCAGGAAATCTTTGATGCAGAATATAAAGACAGATTCGATAAAGCCGGCATTGAGTATTTCTATACGCTGATCGATGACGCCGTTGCCCGCGTCATGAAATCCAAGGGCGGTTATATCTGGGCGTGCAAGAATTATGACGGTGATGTCATGAGCGATATGATCTCTTCCGCATTCGGTTCGCTTGCCATGATGACTTCCGTTCTGGTTTCACCGGAAGGCTTCTATGAATATGAGGCGGCTCACGGAACGGTTCAGAGGCATTATTATAAGCATCTGAAAGGGGAGGAGACTTCTACCAATTCCGTCGCTACGATCTTTGCGTGGACGGGTGCGCTCCGCAAACGTGGGGAACTGGACAATCTTCCGGATCTTACTGCATTTGCGGATAAACTGGAAAAGGCAACGATACAGACGATCGAAGCCGGAAAAATGACGAAGGATCTTGCGCTTATTACGAAGCTTGAAAATGTAACTGTCTTAAACAGTGAAAACTTTATCAAGGAGATCCGGAAGACTCTGGAAAACATGTTATGATCTGAAATCGATATAGAAAAAAGTGGCATTTGCCGGAAACGGGAAATGCCCTTTTTCATTTTCAGGAAGTATGTTATAATGCAAAAAGGAGTATTGGAGGCGGGATTGATTGAACATCTGGAAGATTCTTGGAATAGAAAAAACAAAAGATAAGGATGCTATCAAAAAGGCTTATCGGACAAAACTTGTTTCCGTAAATCCGGAGGATGATCCCGAAGGTTTCATGGAGCTTCGGAACGCCTTTGAGGAAGCCAACCGCTATGCGGAGGAAGCAGAAGAACCGGAGGAAATGCAGCCGGAGACGCCGGTCGCTTTGTTTCAGGCGGCATTGAAAGACCTGTATCAGGATTTTTACCGGCGGATTTCGGAGGAAGAGTGGCGGAAGCTTCTGGATATGGACGCCATGGTTTCCCTGGAAACTTCTGCGGAAGCGACTTTTGAGCTTCTGCGTTTTCTAATGGGAAATTTTAATCTGCCCGGAAGCATTATCCGGCTTATTATTGACGTCTGCGGACTGGACGACCGGAAAAATGAACTGTTTGAGCAGTTTCCAAGAGATTATATCGCGTATTTATTTCAATATGAACAGTTAGATGACGCCATTGATTTTCAACGGTTCGAAGGCGCGCCGGATGCGGATTATGATGAGTATATCGAAACTTATTATAAGCTGGAACGGGCAGGACGAAATAGCGATATTTCCGAGCAGGAAGCGCTGCTTCAGAAGCTGGAAGAAAGCGGCATCGAACATCCATGTTATTATCTGGGAAAGATCCGCTTTTTGATGCAGAAGGAAGAGCTGAGTGAAGCAATGAAGGTTTCGGAATATCTGACGCAGGCATATCCGGATTTCTTAAGCGGATTTATCTTTCAGGGAGATATATATGCCAATCAGAAGAGATATGAAGAAGCCCGGGTATGTTATGAAAAAGCACTGGAACTGAAGAAGGATTCCTATGTTGCGCGGGGACGGTTCGTTGTGCTTGACTGCGCAGAGGGAAACTTTGAGAAGGCGCGCGATATGTGCATGGAACTTCTGCAGGAAAATCATTATGACAATAATATCCGGACATTTCTTGTGACGGCAAACGAAGGCCTGATCGAGCAGAATCTGAAACGGCTTGCGGAGTCTCCGGAAGACAGAAAACTCAGAATGGAGATCTCATGGTCATATTTTCAGAGTTACCGGTTCGACGAGGCGATCGAGTTTCTGTGGGATATGGAGCCTGCGGAAGAAGAAGCCTGTGAATACTATAATCTTTTGGGCAGAAGTTACTTTGCCAAAAGAGAATATCGGAAAGCCTTGTCATGTTTTATGAAATGGTGTGAGGCAATTGCAAGAATTCCGGAAGATGACCATAGTGAAGAAGCTGAGAAGATGAGAAGCCGTCTTCCTTATGCTACTTCCCTGATCGGAAACTGCTATCTGAAACTGGGAGATCTAGAAGCGGCAAAGACGCAGATCGACAATGCGCTTCAGGTAGAACATGAGGAGATCATGCTTGCTCTTGAAGCAAAATGCGAACTGGAATACCGTTTGAAGAATTATACGGACTGCCTTGCAGTCTGCGATGAACTGGAGAAGCGGGAAATCCGAAATTATCTGGCTCAGGATTATCGGGCAAAATGTTATTTTGATATGGAAATGTATCAGGAGGCAGTCAGCGTATGTGAATATATGATGGCAGTCTATCCATTTATCGATCCTTATGAGATCATGATAAAAATATTCCTGAAAATTGAGGATTATGAAAGCGCCGAAAAGGTGATAAAGAGCTACGAAGCGCTTGGCGGGGAAAGCGACGTCTGCAATATGTATAAGGCAAAGATTGTGATCCGGAAGTCCGAAGATTATGGAAAAGCGCTTATGCTTTTGGAAGAGACAGAATTGCATTTAACAGACGGAGATACGGATATTGTAGAACAGGATGAGTTCTATCTTCTGCTGGGGGAATGTTACGAGAAACAAAATGATGGAAAAAAGGCAGTACTGGCTTATGAAAAGGCAGTAAAAATAAATGACAAAAGTCCGGTTGCCCACGGTATTTTAGGGCTGGCATACCGGCGGTTAAATATGCAGGAGGAGGCGCTCCGTGAACTTACCCGGCAATTGGAACTTGCGCCATCCGGTTATTATTATATGAGCAGGGGAGTCCTGTATAAATATCGCAGGGAACTGAAACTTGCCGAACAGGATTTCCGGTCGGCAATGGAATGTGATCCGGAGAACAGCGTCCCGCCTGAGTTTCTGGCAAAAACGCTGCTTATCATGAAGCGGGAAAAGGAAGCCGTTTCTTATATGGAACGGGCAATCGCCTGTTCTGCGGAGCGGGATGAAGTTTACCGGCTGAAGTTAAACCTTGCAGACATTTATAAAAAGATGCAGGATTATGATAAAGCGGAAGTAGTTTATCTGGAAATGCTGGAGGAATACGATCTGCAGTATGATGTGATCGAAGAGTATTCCCATCTTCTGGAAAAACAGGGAAAGATTTCCGAAGCGCTGAAGCAGGCGAAGCATCTCTATGATTATTTTCCGGACAGACGGACAGACGCCTGTGTGCGGAGGCTGCAGATCCTATGTACGGCAGGAAAAGTGGAGGAAGCATTGGAACTCTATAACCGGATGTCCAAAGAACAGACGCTGACCTGTAACGCCTGTTTTGCGGTTTCCTGCATTTATTTGGAAAACGGGCAGTATCATCAGGCGGAGGAGGCGCTTCTTCTTGCCTGTACGCTGGACAAGGAGAACCGGCATTGTTATTTCAGTAATCTAGCGGAAGCGGCTTCCCATCAATTTGGAGGCAGAGGACGCGTGAAACGTTACATTCAGGCGATGAAAGACCGGGTGCAGCTTCGGACGCCGGAGGATTTTCTGGAATATGCAAGGACTGCCAGGATCGAAAAGAAATATATGCTTGCCGAAAAGTATATACGGGAGGCGCTTGCCATTGAAATGTGCGAAGGCTGCATGATGCCCTGCTGTGCGGACGCCTATCTGGAAATGGGAAAAGTCCTGGAACAGAAAGGGAAAAAAGGAGAGGCTCTCATTGCCTATGAAAAGGCGTTAAAAGCGGGCGGCTATGATTTCTGGCTGTTAAAACGGATAAAGAGGTTGAAAAATGATAGTAGGAATTGATTTAGGAACAACAAACAGTCTGATCGCATACTTTGACGGAGAAAAGCCGGTCATTATTCCAAACCGGCTGGGGGAACGTCTTACGCCATCCGTCGTAAGCATTGATTCGGATGGAGTTACATATGTGGGAAGCACTGCAAAGGAACGGAAGATTACCCACCCGGAGGAAACGGCGGAACTTTTTAAGAGGAGTATGGGAACAAACCGGAAATTCACTCTGGGCAGCCGGGAATTCTCGGCAGTGGAGCTTTCCAGTCTGGTTCTGAAATCCTTAAAGGAGGATGCGGAAGTTTACCTGAAACAGACCGTGCATGAGGCTGTCATCAGTGTTCCGGCATACTTTAATGACGCGCAGAGAAAAGCTACAAAGAAAGCCGGAGAGATGGCGGGACTTCTGGTGGAGCGTATCATCAGCGAACCGACGGCGGCAGCGATTGCCTATGGTCTGAACCAGAAGGAAGCGGACACAAAATTTCTGGTATTTGACCTTGGCGGCGGAACATTTGATATTTCCGTCCTGGAACTCTTTCAGAATATTATGGAAGTTCGGGCGGTTGCAGGAGATAATTTCTTAGGAGGCGAGGATTTTACAGAGGTTCTGGTCCGTATGTTTCTTACGGAAAAAGAACTGGACGAAAACGATCTGGATCATAAAACCATGACTAGGATCCGAAAACAGGCGGAAATCTGCAAGATCAATTTTGAAGATGCAAAAACCTCCGTTATGCGCTGTACGATAAACGATGAAGTGCTGGAATATGAAATCGACATTGACGACTATGAGCGTGCCTGTCAGGTACTGCTGGCAAAGATCAAAAAGCCGGTGGAACGGAGTTTAAAGGACGCCAATGTGAAGCTGAAGGATATACAGGAAATTATTCTGGTGGGAGGTGCGACGAAACTTCCGATCGTAAGGAAATTTGTCAGCCGTCTCTTCGGCAGGCTTCCGAATACCAGTATCAATCCGGATGAGGTTGTGGCGGCGGGAGCGGCTATGCAGGCCGCCATGAAAGAGCGGAATGAAGCGGTTCGGGAAATGATACTTACCGACGTCTGCCCGTTTACTCTGGGTACGGAAATCTGCGTCGATAAGGGAAATTATAAAGAGCCGGGACATTATCTCCCGATCATTGAGCGGAATACAGTCATACCGGTCAGCCGGACGCACAGGGTATATACAGCGCATGACAATCAGTCCGTCTTGAAAGTATCGGTCCTTCAGGGGGAAAGCCGTTATGCCATGAACAATGTGCTGCTTGGAACGCTGGAGATTCCGGTACCGATCGGACCGGAGGGAAAAGAAGCCGCAGACATTACATTTACGTATGACGTAAACGCTCTGCTTGAAGTTGTAGTAAAAGTAGTTTCCACCAAGGTAGAAAAACGGATCGTTATTAAAAATGAAGATAATGATATGACGGATGAAGAAATCGAGGAGGCGCTGTCCGGTCTTGCGGAATTAAAGATCCCGCCGCGCGAGCAGGAAGAAAATAAACTGCTTCTTTTCCGCGGCGACCGAATGTACGAGGAGGCGGTAGGCGATATGAGAAGAATCATTGAAGACCGGCTGACTGCGTTTGAACGTGTGCTTGACCGGCAGGATCCAAAGGAAATCGCAGCTTCCCGCGTTACGCTGAAAGAATTTCTGGATTCCGTTGACAGCATGGAAGAATAATTAGGAGGGATTACATGATTCAGGGTATTACAGGCGATTTTCAGCCGCAGATCATGCGGACGGATATCAAAGAACGGGAAGGACAGTATCTGATCGAGATTGAACTGCCGGGATATAAAAGGGAAAATATTCAGGCGGAGCTTACGAACGGATATCTGACTATCATAGCTACCCGGAATGAAGGACTTGAAAATGAAGATATTAAGACCAATTACTTAGTGAAGGAGAGAGTGACCGGTGAGGTGAAGCGTTCCTTTTATGTGGGCGAGTCCGTTCAGCAGGAGGATATTTCGGCAGGTCTTACAGACGGCGTTCTGTCCGTCATCATTGCAAAAAAAGAGCCGATGATAGACGGCGAAAGACGAAAACTGATTACGATCCATTAAAAATATAAATGGAATTAAAACAAAAAATCCCTTTCATCAGACAAAACAGGAAGCTGATGAAAGGGATTTTTTTGTATGCTGTCAACGCTCTGATAAAGGCGTATATGTTATATTTCCGGCAACGGACATATAAGCGGGACGGATGATCTTATTCGTACTGATCAGTTCCTCGATCCGATGTGCGCTCCAGCCCGCAATACGGGCGATCGCAAACAGCGGAGTGATGAATTCGTCCGGAATTTCCAGCATGTTATATACAAAACCGCTGTAAAAGTCGATATTCGGGCAGACCGGCTTATACATCCGCCGTTCTTTCTGCATAAGCTCCGGCGCCAGACGGGCAACGGAATGATAGAGGGAGGCTTCGTCCATGCGCCCTTTTTCCTTTGCAAGCTCCATGGCATATTTCTCAAGAATAAGGGCTCTGGGATCGGATTTTGTATAAATGGCGTGTCCCACGCCGTAGATCAGACCGGAACGATCGAACGCTTCTCGATGCAGAAGTTTTAACAGATATGCCTCGATTTCATCTTCGTCATGCCAGTCCTTCACTTCCCGTTTGATCTCATCAAACATCTGCTTTGCTTTAATATTTGCGCCGCCGTGTTTTGGTCCTTTGAGGGAACAGAGGGAAGCGGCGACAGAAGAATATGTATCGGTACCGGAAGAAGTTACCAC
>CANRMC010000071.1 GCA_947631605.1 uncultured Lachnospiraceae bacterium | reverse complement strand
AGGAAATCCATTTTCAAAAGACCAAGTTCTTCAATCGTCGTCATGTTATACTGCGTAGTGACAGCCTCATCTCCGTTTTTGGAAAGCGGCACATATTCATCGATCGGTTCTCTGCCGATCACTACGCCTGCTGCATGCATGGAAGCATGCCGCGGCAAACCTTCCAGCCTTTTAGACATATCAATGAGCGTCCGGATCCTGTCGTCGCTCTCGTAAAGTTTCCTGAAATCCTGATTTCCCTCCAGAGCTTTATCGATCGTCATTCCGATTTCATTCGGAACCGCTTTTGCCACCTGATCGCAGATATTATAAGGAAGGTCCATGGCGCGTCCTACATCCCGGATACAGTTTCGGGCAGCCAGAGTTCCGAAAGTAATGATCTGAACCACCTTTTCTTTTCCGTATTTTTGAACGACATAGTCTATGACCTCCTGCCGCCTGACATAACAGAAATCAATATCAATATCGGGCATTGTTACCCGTTCGGGATTTAAGAAACGCTCAAACAGAAGATTATACCTGATCGGATCGATATCCGTAATCCCCAGACAGTACGAGACAATACTTCCGGCAGCCGAGCCTCTGCCCGGTCCCACTGCGATCCCATTTCGTTTCGCATAATCAATAAAGTCCCAGACGATCAGGAAATAATCCACATACCCCATATTATTGATGACATTCAGCTCATGTTCCAGCCGTTCATATAGGGCGTCCGTCACAGGCTGATACCGCTTTTTTATCCCCTCCTCACAAAGATGCCGGAGATAGGAATAGGCGTCGTAACCTTCCGGCACATCAAACTTCGGTACTTTCTGCTCGCCGAAAACGATTTCCACATTACACTGTTCTGCGATTTTATGAGTATTCTCTAATGCTTCTTTTGCATAAGGAAATAAACGCTCCATTTCTTCCGCAGATTTCAGATAATACTGACCGCCCTCATAACGCATCCTGTCCTTATCCTGCAGCTTCCGGTTCGTCTGTATACAAAGCAGAATATCGTGAGCCTCCCAGTCCTCCGCATAGATATAATGGGAGTCATTCGTCACGACAAGCGGGATATCCAGTTCCTTTGACATTTGCATCAGGTCTGTATTTACCAGCGTCTGCTCATCGATTCCATGGTCCTGCATTTCCAGATAATAATTTCCCGGACCGAAGATCTCATAATAAGAGAGCGCCGCTTTCTTTGCTTCATCATAAAGCCTTTTTCTGAGATATACCGCCACTTCTCCCTGCAGACAGGCGCTTAAAGCGATGATTCCCTCATGATACTCCTTCAGAACCTCCTTATCCACGCGGGGTTTATAATAGAAGCCTTCCGTAAATCCCTTGGAAACGATTTTCATTAAATTCCGGTAGCCCAGATCATTTTTTGCCAGCAGAACCAAATGATAATACCGTTCCTCACCGGAACCGGCTTCCCTGTCAAATCTGGAATTCGGCGCAACGTAAACCTCACAGCCGATGATCGGTTTAATGCCTTCTTTTTTGCAGGCTTTATAAAAATCGATCACCCCATACATAACGCCATGGTCCGTGATTGCCAGTGAATCCATACCCAGTTCTTTGGCGCGCGAAACCAGCTCCCCAATCTTTGCGGAGCCGTCTAATAAACTGTATTCTGTATGCACATGCAGATGTGTAAAATTCATTTTCGTTTCTTCCAATCTTTCTTCTGTTCGTTCTTCCACTCTCTCATCCATTTTCTGCAATAGGCAAAGGTTTTCCTCTCGCCTTTTTCAGCCAGCATATTGAGAAGAAGCTCCAGTTTCTCTCTGGAATAAGGGTGAAGCAGATACCGGCTCCTGCCGCGCATATAATAAGCCAGCGGATTCTTCGGATCATAGTTTTCTTTCTGGTAGATCTTACAGGCTGCCACCCTGTCCAGAAACATTTCCACGATATAATTATCCGGCATTTTCATACCCACCAGACCTTCTTCTTTATTCCTGCTGTAATCAATCCAATATTCCAGATGATGTTTGTTTCTGCCTTTATGGTGGAGCCATGCGGACGTATAGCCTTTGTCTTCCCGCTCCGCATCATTCGGGCTCCGGTTTCCCTGATAGTATTTTGCGCCGACAGAGAACTCCGTCCATGAATATTTTGACAGGTCATGGAGCAGGCCCTGCTTATACAGGCCGACCTGAAAACACTGCTTCATGACTAGCATTTTATGCTTTGTGATCGTTTTTAAATGTTCCAGCCATTTCATTTTTTTCACTTCCAAACAGAAAATCCGAAGGTTCTCTTTCGGAGAATACCCTTCGGATTTATCATATCATATTTTAGTTTTGAAAGAAAGAATTAATCCACATTTACACCCTTTTCAAGCACCTTCTCTCCTAATATATAATAACCGATACTATATACAATATAAATCCCGATTCCTGCATACATAAGAAGCTTTATCGCCCACACCGGATCCATTCCAAAATTAACAGTTTTTATCAGATTCATGACTTCAGGCTGAAACAGACCGATGACAAAAACAATCCCCAAAGTTAAAACCTGCATGGCAAGATATAATCCCACACCGATCGTTACTGACCGAATGTTTTTATTTTTATTGGAGCGGTAACCCAAAACGATTCCCGCATATCCCACCAGCATGATAAATACTGCTTCTAACAGCGAAACAAAGGCGACAAGAAGCAGCAGCCGGACAACCGTTGTATCATAGATTCCTGCCGTAAGTTCCAGGGAAGACCGGACAGCCTGCAAATTTTCTTCGGAATAATAGCCGATAAAAAGACTAAGCAGTGCAATAACCATCGTTGTTACCGTACTGATAAGCCCGACAATACATTTGGAAGCATAGATTGTCTGTATTTTAACCGGCAGGGTATGGGTAAGGTATGCCTCGTCCTTAAATAATCCTCTTTCAAACCGCGCCCATAATTGAACAAGGCAGAAGAGCAGACTGCTGATGATAATGCATGTTGCTATTACCGTCGTTATCTTCCCCACAACCTGAAAAATGATTGAATTCTGTACTTCATTAAATATTCTTGCCAATACCGAAAAAGTAACCCCCAGAATATAAAATACAGACAACGGACGAATGATTCCTTTTAAATCATATTTTATCAGTTTTCCTAACATCATAATACCTCCTGAAATATTCATCAATGGATTCATTTTCGTTTACCCGCAGTTCATCAGCGGAAACAGACAGTGCGATCTCTCCTTCATCTATAAAAATAACGTCATCTAAAATCCGTTCAATATCGGAAATCAGATGGGTGGAGATCAGAATACTCGCGCCTTCTTTAAAGTTTGATAATATGGTATCCAGAATATAGTCTCTGGTCGCGGGATCCACGCCGCCCAACGGTTCGTCCAATACATAGAGTCTGGCATCCCGACTCATAACAAGAAGAAGCTGCAGTTTTTCTCTCATTCCTTTTGACATTTTAGAGATTTTCTGATTTTTATCCAGATTCATATCCTGAAGCAGGCGCTCAGCCCTCTCTGTATCAAAATCCGAATAAAAATCATGAAAGAAAGAAATTGCCTGTCCGGGCGTCATGTCGGGATTCAGATATGTACGCTCCGGCAGATACGAAATAACAGCTTTGGACTCTACCCCCGGTTTCTTTCCTTCAATCAGCACTTCACCGCTGGTCGGCGTCAGGAGATCGTTTATGATCTTTATCAGCGTTGTCTTTCCTGCACCATTTTTTCCCAAAAGACCGATGATCCGTCCGGATTCAATTTTAAGATTCACATTTTTCAGTACCGGTTTTCCGTCAAACTCTTTGCATAAGTCCTTACATTCAATCAGGTTCATTTTCTTCTCCCTCCACATTCATAATATAGGCAGAGGCTTCTTTCCTGCCGAATCCTAACTCCGCCATATCCTTCAGATATTTTTCCGTCTTTTCCTCCGCAAACTTTTCCTTATGTCTTTGGATCAGCGTCTGGTCCGTTGTGACAAATTTACCATTGGTCCGTTCCGTATAAATCAGTTTTTCTGTCTCCAGCTCCATAAGCGCTTTCTGCATGGTGTTGGGATTTACCTTCGTGAGAAGCGCCAGCTCCCGCACAGAAGGAAGCCGTTCACCAACGCCGATTTTCCCGGATACAATGTATTTTTCCAACTGTTCCACTAGCTGGATATAGATCGGCCGGTCATTGTCAAATACAAAATTCATGGTTTTCTCCTTCTCCATTGTATTACTTGGCTAATACAATGATACTATGCAATGTCAGGTATGTCAAGGTTTTTTTTAAGCTGCCACACCTATGAGGCTTCTTCTATTGATTGATAAAAACCAACTGTGACCAATCACCAAATGGGACATAAACTATAGTAGGGATAAAAAATAAAGCAACAAAAAAAGCAGATAACGGGAGTCGAACCCGCCTTTCCAGCTTGGGAAGCTAGCGTTCTACCGATGAACCATATCTGCATAAGAAATATATTCAGGAAAGCTCCGGCATTTATGCGGCGCTTACGAATGATAGTATACCATGGATTTAAGTTTCTGTCTATTTCTTTTGTACGGAAAGGTGGCATGTGCATTGAGAAAACAACCTTCTGATTCTGAGCCAAAGCAAAAGAAAAAAGAAAAACGGGCATATATCGTAATACTGATACTACTGCTGATCATTCTTCTGCTGCTCTTACAACAGTGCTGTCATGGCAGGAGGAGAGGCGTTTCCGTTCAGACAGGCGGGGTGCTGCTTACTCCTGATCCGGATGCAAAAGAGGAGAATGAACCGGGCATGAACGACGGTCCGGCGGGAGTTGCAATTGCAGGCTGGGGAGAAATTGTAATTCCATCAGACACGACCAAAATTGCAGTTGATTTTTTTAATCCGGAAGAAAATGCGGATATGTATTATCTGACGTTTGAACTGCGCCTGCCGGATGACAGTGCGCAGGGGTACGAGGCGCTTTATACTTCAGGGCTGGTTGCGCCGGGACTTCATATCCAAAATATAACCTTGACAAGGGCACTGCCTGCGGGGGAGTATGACGCGACCATTCATGTTCAACCCTACCGCATGGATGAGAACAGGACGCCTACGAATAATGCCGATTTGAAAACAAAACTGATAGTGAAATAATTACAACGGGTGTCATTTACGATGGACATTCGAGAGAACAAAAGCATTTTTAGAAGGGATGAAATAATATGAAGAAAATTATTTTTACTCTGATCTTATCACTGGCATTGATTCTGTCCACGAGCATGGCCGCTTTTGCAGGGGATATTAGTACAAACGGCGGTTCGGATACGGTTGAGGTTATGGGTTATTTTGAACAGGGGTATACCGTGACAATTCCGGATACCGTAGTATTTGGAAATAAAAAAACAACCGACACCAAATCCGTTTCCGCCAATAATGTTTTACTTGAAGATAATAATATTCTGAGGGTTACCGTATCCAGTAAAAACAACTGGGAAATATGGAACGAATCGGAGTTCGTTATACACGGATTAAAATATGAGGCGAAGGTTGCCGACAATTTCAGTATCATTCTGGATAATGATGACAATAATGAAGTGCTTGTCATAAGATCCGGTGAAACCGACAGGACTGTAAATATTGTATTTACGCTGCTCGGAACGCCGACGAAGGCGGGGCTGTTTACCGATACCCTGACCTTTAAGGTGGAAGTATCACCGGAATAAACTGTGCGGAAGCTGTCACATGAAGCGATTCATGTGGCAGCTTTTTAAATATCATTCCAGTATCTCATCAAAAACATGTCCCTTCATTCCAAACATTCTTTCTGCATATTTTCCAGTCCGGTCTCATGTCCTGCTATCAATCGTATAAATACAACGAAACCGGAGTTATCGACATGGCTGCAATAAAAAACGACAGATATATTATCTGCCGTTTCAAGCTTCCTAAGGGACTCGAACCCTCGACCTATTGATTACGAATCAATCGCTCTACCAACTGAGCCAAGGAAGCATTTAGGTTTTGCAACCGCTACATAGTATAACAGAATTTCCGCCAGCCGTAAATAGTAATTTAAAATTTGCCAGAACTTCTTTCTTGTGGTAAATTTTTAATAGGAAAAAATATCATGAATATTAAACCAGAAAGGAATCATCATATGGACTCTCATTTTTTAGCCACGCTTTCCAGAATGAAATACATTGAACGGTGGGCGCTCATGCGGAATTCCCGTCCGGAAAATCTGAGTGAACATTCTTTAGAAGTGAGCATGATCGCACATACTCTATGTGTCATCGGAAACGCCCGATACGGTAAGAACCTCAATGCCGAAAAAGCCGCGCTGATCGGAATTTACCATGACGCATCAGAAATCATCACCGGCGATATGCCGACGCCGATCAAATACTACAACAAAGACATCCGTGACGCCTTCAAAGAAGTGGAATTCCTTGCGGAAAAGCGGCTCCTTGCCCAGCTTCCTGAAGATCTTCGTCCATATTATGCCGATATTTTTCAGGCAACGGAAGAAGAAACCTATCTTCGCAAATTGGTAAAGGCGGCAGACAAACTATCGGCGCTTATTAAATGCATAGAAGAAGAAAACTCCGGCAATCGGGAATTCCGGACTGCCAGAGTTTCTATTCAGTCTGCCATAGATAACATGCAGGAAGAACTTCCGGAAGTCAAAGACTTTATGGATGAGTTCATTCCTTCCTACGGAAAGACGTTGGACGAATTGTCCTGATTTTTTTATTCGTTTTCCGTATCATCATTCTCATTTTCATTCTGATCCTGTTCCGAAGCGGGTTCTTCCTGCTTCGGTTTTTCATTGGAAACAAAAGTTTCCCAAGGCATAGGCATCCGCTCTTCTTCCGGTTCCGGTGCTTTTTCCCGCTCCGGCACTTTGTCTGAAACGGTATCTGTCACCGGTGTTTCTGCAGCCTGTGCTTCTGCCGCAGGAGTTTCCACTGTCGGAGTTTCCACTTTATCTCCGTCAGCTTTTTTAAGAGCTTCTTTTTTCTCATAAGGCTCTATCGCCGGCTTTAGCTTCTCCTCTTCAGTGATCACGCCTTTTTCTTTTCCCACCTGATTAAAGATCTCCATAAATTCCTGTCCGGTAATGGTTTCCTTTTCAATCAGATGTTCTGCGATCGCATCCAAAATCGGCAGATTTTTCTTCAGAAGTTTATATGCTTTATTATAGCTTCGCTTAATGATATTCCGAACCTCGGTATCCACTTTGGTCGCCGTCTCATCAGAACATTGCAGATAGGTCTGTCCATCCAGATACTGTCCGGTCACGCCTTCCAGCTGTACCATACCGAATTTTTCGGACATACCGTAAAGCGTTACCATGGAACGCGCCTTCTTCGTTGCCTGCTCAATATCATTGGACGCGCCGGTTGTAACGGAATTGAATTTCAACGCCTCAGCCGCACGTCCGCCAAGGAATGTCACAATATCCGCTTCCATTTCCGCCTGAGAAGACAGATACTTTTCTTCCTCTGGCACCTGCCATACATAGCCGAGGGTTCCCATGGTTCTCGGCACGATCGTAATCCTCTGTACCGGCTCCGTATGTTTCTGCAGCGCAATAAGAAGCGCATGCCCTACCTCATGATAAGCAACGATCCGTTTTTCTTCCGGACTGAGCAGACGGTCTTTTTTCTCTTTGCCGGCAAATACCACTTCCACAGATTCAAACAAATCTTTTTGCGATACATACTCTCTGCCGTTCTTTACCGCAAGAATGGCAGCTTCGTTTACGATATTTGCAAGGTCTGCCCCCACTGCACCGGAGGTAGCCAGCGCAAGTTCATGCAGATCAACCGTTTCATCCAGCTTTACATTTCTGGAATGTACCCGCAGTACATCCTGTCTTCCTTTCAGATCCGGTTTTTCCACGATCACACGTCGGTCAAACCGTCCCGGACGAAGCAGGGCTTTATCCAGAACTTCCGGACGGTTGGTTGCCGCAAGCACTACGATTCCCTTGGAGGTATCAAAACCGTCCATCTCTGAGAGTAACTGATTCAATGTCTGTTCCCGCTCGGAATCACCACCGGTATGTCTGGTATCACGGCTTCTTCCGATTGCGTCGATCTCATCAATGAAAATAATACATGGCGCCATACTGGATGCCTGTTTAAACAGGTCGCGGACACGTGACGCACCTACGCCCACATACATTTCCACAAAATCTGAGCCGGAAATTGAGAAAAACGGAACGCTGGCTTCTCCCGCAACGGCTTTTGCCAGAAGTGTTTTTCCGGTTCCCGGAGGTCCTACAAGCAGGGCGCCCCGCGGAAGTTTTGCGCCGATTGCCAGATATTTATCCGGATTATGAAGGAAATCCACCATCTCGACCAGAGATTCTTTCGCTTCCTCCTGTCCTGCAACATCTTTAAACGTAATACCGGTTTTCTTCTGAACATACATCTTGGCATTGGATTTCCCAACCCCCATGATGCCGCCGCCTTTTGATGCGCCGCGCATGATCAGCATCATGAAAATATAGAAAACGCCGATCATAATAACATAGGAAAGAATCGTCCGGAGTATAACATTACCGCCCTCATCAATTTCCGTAAATTCAATTCCGGCCTCATCCAGACGGTCTACCAGATTATAATCATCGGTACGGATGACATAGTATTTTACATCCTGCATCGGATTATCCTGTACGGTAGGCGTAAAATAAATTTTATCGTTATAAATTTCTACATCCTTTACCTGCTCTTTATCGATCATATTCAGAAATTCACTGTACGGAACTTCTTTTTCTCCGGCAGATTTAAAGGCATTATACTGCTGCCAAAAAATCAAGGTAAGTACCACTGAAATAATCAAAACAATCACTGTAGGCGATATGCCGGGTTTTTTATTTTTATTATTGTTTTCATTATTACCGTCCATTTTATCCTCCCAATCTGTTTTTAAAGCAGCTTGTCGAACAGTTTCTATGCATACAGCGGATAACGCTCCGTAATTCCTTTTACAAGCGTCATTGCCTTCTCGTTATCCTTATCAATGACAGCCGCCTTAATTGCATCTGCAATGATATACATATCTTCGTTTACCGCGCCCCTGGTTGTTACGGCTGGAGTTCCCAAACGGATTCCGCTTGTTACAAACGGCGACTTCGGATCGTTCGGAACGGTATTCTTATTTGCCGTAATATGAACGGAATCCAGAAGTTTCTCCACTTCCTTACCGGTCAGGCCCAGATTCTGAAGGTCAACCAGCATTAAGTGGTTATCGGTTCCGCCGGACACGATCTTGAAACCGCGCTCTATCAGTGCAGAAGCCAGCACCTTTGCATTGCTTACTACCCTGTCCATGTACTCTTTATATTCCGGTGAAAGCGCTTCTTTGAGACAAACTGCCTTACCGGCTATAACATGCATCAGCGGTCCGCCCTGAATTCCCGGGAATACCGCCTTGTTGAAATTATATTTCTCATTTACTTCATTGCTGGAAAGGATCATACCGCCTCTCGGGCCACGCAGAGTCTTATGTGTGGTAGTTGTCGTAACATGCGCATACGGAATCGGGCTCATATGATTTCCCGTAGCAACCAGACCGGCGATGTGCGCCATGTCTACCATAAGAACTGCTCCTACCTCATCGGCAATCTCACGAAAACGCTTAAAATCAATCGCTCTTGCATAAGCGGAAGCGCCTGCCACGATAAGCTTCGGTTTACATTCCTTCGCAATCTTAAGAACCTCGTCATAATCAATGAATCCGTCATCATTTACCCCGTAAGGCACTACGTTAAAATATTTTCCGGACATATTGACAGGACTGCCATGCGTCAGGTGACCGCCATGGTTCAGATTCATTCCCATGAATGTATCTCCCGGTTCCATGATGGCAAAAAATGCAGCCATATTTGCCTGCGCGCCGGAATGCGGCTGAACATTTGCATATTCGCAGCCAAAGAGTTTCTTTGCGCGTTCTCTTGCAAGGTCTTCCACCACATCTACAAACTCACAGCCGCCATAATAACGCTTGCCCGGATACCCCTCGGCATATTTATTGGTGAGCGGACTTCCCATTGCAGCCATAACAGCCTTGGAAACAATATTTTCCGAAGCTATCAGCTCAATATTATTGTTCTGTCTGTTGATCTCATCTGTCATCGCAGATGCTGTCTCCGGATCAATTTTCATGATCTCATCAAAATCGTACATAACATACCTCCTGCTTATATCATTGATTTTTGTCTCTATCTTTGTTTTTATTCAATTTCTGAAAAGACCTTGCCGATCTTATCATTGATAACAATATCCGCCGCTGCGTCTCTGGAAGTTGCCGCCATGTTTACAACCACCAGATGTTTCCCATGGAAATAATCAATAAAGCCCGCCGCCGGATAAACCACAAGGGAAGTGCCTCCGATAATGAGCATATCCGCTTTCCGTATATGGTTTATGGCTCTGGTGATCGTTTCACTGTCAAGTCCTTCCTCATAAAGTACAACGTCCGGTTTCACAGTCCCGCCGCAGGAACATTTCGGAACGCCCTCCGAATTGATGATATAGTCCAGATCATAAAACTTATGACATTTCTCACAATAATTTCTGTGAATGGAACCATGCAGTTCCAGAACCTCTTTGCTTCCTGCCATCTGGTGCAGACCGTCAATATTCTGGGTGATCACGGCCTTTAATTTGCCTTTATCCTCCAACTCCGCCAGTTTCTTATGGGCGGCGTTCGGCTTCGCGTCCTTAAATATCATTTTGTCCTTATAAAACCGATAAAATTCCTCCGGATTTCTCCGATAAAAGCTATGGCTGATGATAGTTTCCGGCGGATATTTATATTTCTGGTTATACAGCCCGTCAACACTCCGGAAATCCGGTATTCCGCTTTCCGTAGATACTCCGGCGCCGCCGAAAAATACGATATACTCCGATTCCTGAATTGCTTCGTTCAGTTTCTGAACCGCATTCTCCATATATCATTCCCCTTTCTATGATACGAATATTGTTATTCTGACGAAGGTTCTTCCTGCGAATCTCCTTCTGCAAAAGTCTCTTCCGTTTCATCTTCCGGCTTCTTAGAGACGATCACTTCGATTTCCATATCGTTTATGATTGAATACGCATCGCTCTCTGTAAGTATCAGTAAAAGCTGATGGCTGCCCAGGCCAAGTTCCGCACAGTCAAGGGAAGGCGCCAGGTCATCAAGCGAAATACCGTCCAAATCCTCATGCAGTCCTTTCAGCCGGAAAGAATATCCCTCAGGGAACACAATTTCATACTGATAGTCATTATTCTGATTGAGAAGCCTTATGTCTCCCGCCGTTGGGGAAAACTCGCGTTCCTCCAGTTTTTCAACGGTAATGCTGACTGCGATCTGCTGATTCGTGTCCGCCAGATAGATCCCGTCCGGCAGGTAATCCGAAACCTGCACATTCACTTCCATGCTTTCCGTAATCCGCGAAACAACAATGTCATTAATTTTAAGCTCCGACAACCGCCCCAAGGATTTCTCATCCCCAGCCACGCGAATGGTCTGTGGGTGGTAATTGATATTGGTGATCACATATCCGTCCATCACAGTCCCCGACGGCTGAATATTGATCGGAATCTCCTTTGTAGAATAGATCGGAACGCTTACCTTCACCATATCCGTATCCAAGGTCACTTTCTTGTTGCTGATGGACTCTCCGTATATGTCATAGCAAAGCGGCTCGACTTCCGTCTCAAAACTCTCGTACTGGTTGGAAACATCCACGACCGCATGTACTTCCGTTACTTTCTCCACAACCGAGCGCGGGCCCTCCAGCGTCACGATATTCGGAGTTGCAGAGCAGCTTCCCAAAGCATATCCTTCCGCTACATCGCCGGTTGTCACAACCGTTACCGGCAGCTGCTCCGTAATCTTATCTTCGATACTGAGTACCATCGTATTATTCACGTAAGTAATGCTGATCTCATCTGCGACAGACCGATTCTTCGGCGTCACGACTATCTGGACGGTATTCGTGATCGACATCTGGGAAAGATCCGCCGTTGCGACAAAATCATCTACAGTCAGCGTATCAACCAGAGTCCTTCTTCCTTTGATCACAATATCAACCGTTTCTCCCTCGGTCACATCATAAACTTTATCCAGTTCTTCGATCACGTCGCCGTTCAACTGTTCTACCGGTATGCCTTTGATCTGCTTCGTCACCGTATAATCTTCCACATTCATAACAATGAGCCAGATAATGATGGAAAGCAGAATTGCCAGCATTTTCAGCCAGAAATGGTCAAGAATTATATTTTTACTGCCGTTTTTCACCTTTTCTGCCTCCTCTCCTGCGTTTAATGAGACGTTTCGTATCATCCGGCTTATCCTGAAGCATAGACAGATATTTACGCAGTCCGTCCTCATCCAGTTCCTGATACAGAGCGCCCTGATATGCTAATGACACGCCTCCTGTTTCTTCCGAAACGATCACCGTCATACTGTCCGAAAGTTCACTGATACCCAGTCCTGCCCGATGACGGGTTCCCAGCTCTTTATTCACATCCGTCCGATCCGTAAGAGGTAGATAGCAGGTTGCCGCTACCACCCGGTTATCACGGATAATAACCGCCC
>CANRMC010000070.1 GCA_947631605.1 uncultured Lachnospiraceae bacterium | reverse complement strand
CAGTCACATCACCATCGATGGTGATGTGACTGAAGAAGAAGCAAAGGGTGCACTTCAGTTTACGGTTAAAAAAGCAGATGGAACAGAACTGGGAACCTATAAACTATCAGACTTTGATCATGTAAAAGGAACAAAGGAATATACGCTCACCCTCGATAACCTCGATGAGGGAGATTATATAATAACCGAGACCGTAACAGATGTAACAGGAAAGGTATTAGAAAGTGTAACATATTCACTGAATGGTAGCAAACCGAAAGATATTACAAAAAATCCTACAGTAACGGCAGAGGTAACGGCTGGAAGCAGTACAACAGTTGCTTTTGAAGATAATTACATCAATGAAGATACTGCCGGCAAGCTTATTATCCAGAAAACAATCGAAGGCTCTGTAACGAAAGAAGAAGCAGAGGGCGCATTGGAGTTTACGGTTAAGAATGAAACAACCGGAGAAGAAAAAATTTATCATCTGAAAGACTTTGATTATGATGCCAAAACAGGAATCTTCACCAAAGAGCTGGATGTAGCAGCAGGAGAATATACGGTAACCGAATCTGTAAGAGATGTAGACGGTCATGTGTTAAAGAGCGTGTCCTATATAGTATCCGGTGCAGAAGCAAAGTCAACGGGAGATGCAGGCAGTGTAGGCGTCAATGTTGAGGAAAAGGGTAAGGTAACAGTTACATTTAAGGATGATTACAAAAAAGCAACCGGTACTCTCGTCCTGAAGAAGACCATCAAGGGCGAGATCACCAAGGAAGAGGCAGAAGGCGCGCTGGAGTTCACTGTTAAAAACAATACGACCAAAGAGGAAAAGACGTATACATTAAAAAAAGACTTCACGTATGATGAAAAGACCGGTGAGTATACGCTTACCCTTCCGTTGGAAGAAGGCGGATATACGGTAACAGAGTCAACGAAGGATGTAGACGGATATGTCTTAGACAGTGTAACGTATACCGTAAATGGCGGAGATGTAACGAAGGGAGATTCCGTTACAACGGACGTAAAAGCAAAAGAAACAGTAACGGTAGCATTTGAGGACGATTACTCGAAGTCCAAGGTAGAATCTTCATCCGAACAGACGACTGAAAGCACAACGGAGACTACTACAGAAACTTCAACGGAAATGACTACAGAACTAACGACTGAAACAACAACTGAAACAACAACTGAAATCTCAACCGAGACGACAACCGAAACAACGATCATTACGACGGAGAACGTAACAGAAACAGAGACGCAGACGTCTGCGAAGTCGGAAGTAAAGACCGGCGATAAGGCGCCGATCATTCTGGTCTGCATTCTGCTTCTTGTAAGCGCAGCTGCCGGAGGAATTGTTATCGGTAAAAAAATGAAAAACAAAAAGGATCAGTAAGAAAAATGATCCTAAATAACGACTAATCACAAACTGCCGCTTTAAACCTGACAGAAGATCAGTGCAAAGCGGCGGTTTTTGTGTGGAAATAAAGAAATTTTAGTTTGAGGATAAAATAAATTCATTGAAATACAAGCGGAATCAGTATATGATGATTCTGGAAATAAATTGCTTCAGGAGAAAACGTTATGAAAAAACACTTACGAAAAATCACAGCATTTCTGCTTACACTTCTTATGATTTTGTCCATATGCCTGCCAAATGCGAATAGACATGGAGCCAATGACGTATATGCAGCGGAAAACGGACTTTCTCTGGAAAACTTTCACATAAGAATGAAAAATCTTTTCTTAAAGGACGGAGATATTATAATGAATGGGCAGGAAATGAGTCTTGAATTCGATTGGAGTATTACAAATACTTCTAAGCGAAAAAAATTTTCTGCCGATATTTATGGTGAAGGAATTACCGTTTGCGACTACCCGAAGACGGTCATGTATGATGCGATGGAACGGGCGGTTGGAACATGGTGGGTGGAAGACAAAACATTTACTATTGAATTAAACGAAGCATTCATGTCAAAAACAAATATTGTGGGCGGCGCTTCCTTAGATTTTTTGATTACCGTGCAAACGCCGGACGGTGAATACGATACGGTAACCGATCTTATAGTCGGAGACGCGGTCATCCGGAACGTAAAAGTTGATCTGACTATGCAGGAAAGCAAGCTGAATCTGGGTAAAAATAAATCCCGTCAGACATATATGGACAGCGACGGAAACCTTTGTCAGCCATACCGGGTTTCAATCTCTGCTCTTTATGGTCCGGTTACGCTGAAAAGTGTGTCAGATACTCCGGCAGGACTTGAACTTCTGGAGCAATCAGTGATTACAACCGAATATCCGGATGGAAGCATGGAAGAGTATGATTCCTGGGAGGCTTTGAATACCGCTCTTCAGTCTTTTGAATTGCAGAAAAGTGAACGGATCACTCTTGACTATGTGATGAAAATTTCGGATAAAAAAGCTGCGCTAAAGGAAGAAGAAACCGCAGTAAGCAATCAGTTTTCGGTTGATTATATAACGAATCAGAAAACAGAAAAAACGACAACTGTTTCGGATGAGGGCATTTATCTCAATAAACCTTCCTTAAGAAAGACCGGTCAGATTACGGAGTATGGCAAAAATAATGAGCCGAAGAAAGTCAGATGGACGGTTACATTAAATCCCGGCATCCTGCATAGCAGCCGGGAGGCTGAGACTGCTATGATTGCCAACCTGAAGGATGCGCCGGGAATGTATGGAAAGGAAGATGCCGATTGTTTTTCCGACGGACTTACATTGGACGATTTTACATACAACGAATCTACCGGATCTTATTCCCTGACATATGAATCGCTTGTGAACGGTTTTCTTATGGATATCGATAACTTTCATTTATCGCATGGCATTTCCGCGACATTTCAGCTTGATGAGGAAGAACTGGTATATCGGACGCCGGGCGTGATCGGAACAGATATAGAAGAGGCGCCGGAAGATATACCGCAGGAACTGTTGGAATTAAAGGAAAAACCGAGTGAGACTTATCGGAACAGCATTGATTATGAAATACGGATCAATCTGAATGAACTGAATCGTAAAAAAACGCTTTCTACGGAAGATACCATTCATATAGAGGAACTTTTGCCGGATGGGATGCGGCTGATTGACAGTTCTGCACAGGAAAAGGTTATCTGTAAATGGTATGATCAGTGGGTGGAAGAACCTGAATGGAAAACCAGCAGCAGCGGACCATGGGACTGGAAGCTGCATACCGCAAAATATTCTGTTGCAGATCAGAAACTGAATCTGGATATTCAGGTGACGGACGCCACGTTGGATGTCCTGCAATCCGCAGGTCCGACAGAGCAGTATATATTGGTAATCTCGTATTCTACCCAGCTTGACAGGGCGGGTGCCCAGAATTTATATGAATATGGAAAGGGAGTATATCCAAATAAAATATCTGTATCCTTAAACGGAGATGAATCATTGGACGAAAAATCCGATGAAGTGAAACTGGAAGCTTCTCCGGTGGTAAAATGTTTTAATACTTATGATGATAAGCATTATCAGAGCGTCCCTTATACGGTATACGTAAATATGGACGCCTTGGAGTTGTCGCCTGTGGAGGACACACTGAAAGCGGAAAATATATCCGGTCAGGATTTTATCCTGAAACCGCTTTCCATGAAAATATATGAGTATATGGGAAACGGGGATCCGGAGTTGGATGATTCGGATGCGAGCTGGCAGATCTGTCAGGAGGCTTCTTATCTCTATGATCAGGCATACCGGAAGATATCGCTTACTTTACCGGATAATAAAGCGCTGAAAATTAAATATGATATGTACATCAACCTGTACGGAGGCGGGGTGAAATGTGAGAATGATTTTCTGTTTGTAGGGGGATCCTATGTTCAGTTCATTCTTTCTGATGTAGATGCTTCCAAAGGCACCGTTTCCGACGAAATGCTGGATTCGGTTCATAACCAGCCTGTATGGGCGTCCGAACAGTCAGGCAGTATGATGATCTATAGTTACCGGGTAGAGAACGGAAACATGGTTCCGTATTATGGTTCTGAATTTGAACTGTGGAAGTGCAGGACGGATGAGGAGGGGCATATACATAGGGACAAACTGTTAAAAAGCGGTATTCAGGTGGATTCCCAGACAGCTATAGCCATAGTGGACGGACTGGAATATGATTATGATTATGTTGTATATCGGAAAGATAAGGGTTCTTCCCGAAGAAGTGAATCGCATTGGTTTTCTCTGTATGACGGACCACAGAAATACGGAGTATTTATACCGGTGAAACAAGAAAATTTTACACACAACGCTTATTTTTATATTCAGAATTGATTAAATGAAATATCAAAAATGAAACAGGAGGCAGCAGGATGAGATTTGTAATACAGCGGGTAAGCAGCGCAGATGTTACGGTTGATAATGAAGTGATCGGAAAGATCGGCACCGGATTTCTGGTTCTTGTAGGCGTGGAAGATGGCGACACAGAAGCGATTGCAGACAAAATGATAAGTAAACTGGTGCAGATGCGTATTTTTCAGGATGCGGAGGGAAAGACCAATCTGGCGTTAAAGGATGTAGGCGGTTCTCTGCTTATCGTGTCCCAGTTTACGTTATATGCAGACTGCCGGAAGGGAAACCGGCCGTCCTTCATCAATGCGGGCGCGCCTGCGCACGCCGAGCGGATGTATGAATATATCATTGAAAAATGCAAAGAGTCCGTTGGCACGGTAGAGCATGGCAGTTTTGGGGCGGATATGAAAGTTTCGCTTGTAAATAACGGACCTTTTACCATACTTTTGGACAGTCGGGAAATCTGTCCGGATTTAAAATAAAAGATGACGGAGGATAGAGATTTGTCTGGAAATAATATTACATTGATCGGAATGCCGGGCTGTGGAAAAAGTACGGCGGGAGTTCTGCTTGCAAAGGCAATTAACTATGATTTTCTGGATTCCGATCTTCTGATTCAGACGAGGCAGAAGATGAAGTTACAGGAAATCATCGATACTTACGGAATTGAACGCTTCAATGAGATTGAAAATTCGGTCAATCAATCCATAACGGTATCGGAAACCGTGATCGCCACCGGCGGCAGCGTGATCTACGGCAGGGAGGCTATGGAGCATTTGAAGGAGATCAGTACGATCCTGTATCTGAAGCTTTCCTGCGAGGAAATCGGGCGGCGGCTGAGCAATATAAAAACCAGAGGGATTTCCATCCGCAAAGGAGAAACTCTGGAACAGCTGTATCAGGAACGGATTCCGCTTTATGAAAAGTATGCGGATATCACGATTGACTGTAATCATCTGGACATTGAAGAAACGGTTGAACGGATGGTAAAAGCAGTCCGCATAGGAGTATAAGAGGCGGAAAATGTTAAAATCCTGTGAAATTACAGTTGTTACCATGGATAAATGCTGAAAAATATATTATAATATCTAAGTATGATTTTTTTGACGGCAAACGTCAGGAAGAAAAATTAGATAAAAGGGTGATGAAAATGTTAAAAAATGGAAAGATCAGGAAGTTGTTTGCAGGCTTCTTAAGCGCATGTATGGCAGCGTCTCTGATTGTTACGGGAACTCCTGCATTGGAAACAAAGTCAGAGGCGTCGGAAAGCGATCCGGTTGTTATCGTATTGGATCCGGGTCATGATTTCGTACATCGGGGGGCGCATTATGATTATACGGCGCCGAATATTACTCCGTTTTCCTGCGATGAGTCCGAGGCAAATCTGGCTATGGCGCTTGCATGCAGGGACGAACTTATGAAGTATTCCAATATCAAGATATATATGACTTCCGAGCATGGTGAATGTATGGGAAATGCTACGAACAGGAACGATTCCTGTCTGACGAACCGGCTTGCAATGGCGGATAAGGTGGAAGCGGATTTATATGTGAGTTTTCATTGTAATTCCGGCGGAACCATCGGCGTCACGAACGGTTCGGAAGTTTACATATCGCTGAATACGCCGTTTAATGAGAATGAGAAGCAGTTAGCGGAAGATATTCTGACCGGACTGAAAGGCGTCGGGTTTAACAGCCGCGGAATTAAAACCAGAAGATCTTCCAGTTCACCGAATTCGGATTATCTGGCAGTTAATCGCCGCGCTGTAAATTATGGATTTCCGAGCGTTCTGATCGAGCATGGATTTGTAAATCATATCGGAGACGCAAAGAAACTCTCTGATCCGAATATCTTAAAGCAGATCGGGCAGAGTGACGCGGCGGCAATCGCAAAATATTTTCACCTGAAGAAGACTTCCGGAGATAATTCTGCGTTGCAGCCAAATGTGGAAACCACCTGTCATTTTGCACATCTGGGATGGACGGCAACTATGCCGGACGGACTGATCTGCGGAACCAAGGATTATGCATATGATATTCAGGCTATCCGTCTGAATGTGAATAATAACGGAGTTTCCGGAGGCGTGCAGTACCAGACTTATGTGACAGGAAGGGGCTGGCAGAACGCGGCGGCAAATGGCGTTATATCCGGTACGGTCGGCGAGGCGCTTCCGATCGAGGCAGTCAATATTTCCCTGACCGGAGATATGGCGAAGAAATATGATATTTACTATCGTGTCTTTTCCTTACATGAAAATAAGTGGCTGGGCTGGGCAGCGAATGGAAATCCTGCCGGACGGACCAAGTTTGGCGATTCCGTAACCGGACTTCAGGTAAAAACCGTACCTAAGGGCAGTGCGGCGCCGGGTTCAACGAAGGATGCTTATGCGGAAAATACGATTCCGGATACGGCACAGCTTGTCTATACGACGCATGTGCAGTCGTTTGGCTGGAAAGAAATGACTTATGACGGAAATACTTCCGGCACAGTCAATCAGGCAAAGCGTCTGGAAGCAATTAAGATATTTAATAATACCGATATTTCCGGCGATATTGAATATCAGGTACATGCGCAGTCATACGGCTGGATGGACTGGGTTAAGAACGGAACCATGGCTGGAACCAGCGGCGAGGCAAAACGTCTCGAAGCAATCCGGATCCGTCTTACCGGAGAGCTGGCGGAGAAGTATGATATTTATTATCGGGTACACTGTCAGAGCTATGGCTGGATGGGCTGGGCAAAGAACGGTGAATGTGCCGGAACCAGTCATGAGGCGAAACGTCTGGAAGCAATCGAGATAAAACTCGTGGAAAAAGGCGGAGATGCGCCGGGAACCACGGATAATGCTTATCGTGCTCCAAAGGTAGTTTATCAGACGCATGTCCAGACTTACGGCTGGCAGAGCGAAGTCTGGGACAGCGCAGTGAGCGGCACTTCCGGTCAGGCGAAACGTCTGGAAGCGATCAAGATCACAAATAATACAGGTATTGCCGGAGATATTGAATATCAGGTACATTGTCAGACGTATGGCTGGATGGACTGGGTGAAGAATGGCGGCATGGCAGGCACCAGCGGGAAAGCCAAACGTCTGGAGGCAATCCGGATCCGGCTTACCGGAGAACTGGCGGAGAAATATGATGTTTATTACCGGGTACACTGTCAGACCTACGGCTGGATGGATTGGGCTTCAAACGGTGATCCGGCGGGTTCGGAAGGACTGTATAAACGTCTGGAGGCCATTCAGATCGTGCTTGTGGAAAAAGGCGGAGCAGCACCGGGAAGTACGGAGCGGCCGTTTATAAAATAAGGAATTATAAAAACGGATTTTGTCTGAAAAGGCAGAGTCCGTTTTTTTGATTCAGGAATAAAAAAAACTGCCTGACATAAACTAAGAAAAACAGCAGGCGGTGAGAAAATGAAAGAAAATACAGAAATGGTCCGGACGGACCTTGCGCTGGAACTCCGGGAGGAAGTGGAAAACGGATGCGCGCTGGAGGGCGTAAGGGTGTTTACCAAGACCGGAAAAAATGCGGATGTCAGGGAAACCCGGATTGAAGTATTAAATGAAGCCGGAGAGAAAAATCTTGGGAAACCGATCGGAACTTACATCACGTTGGAAAGCGAAGCGCTGCGGCAGAATGATGAAGGAATCCATGAACCTTTTACGGAAGCATTGTTCCAGTGTCTTTGCAGGATGATAGGCGATAAGAGACGGATTCTGGTAGTCGGACTGGGAAACCGTGCGGTGACGCCGGATGCGTTAGGTCCGTATGTTGTCGATAATTTATATATAACCAGACATCTGATCAATGAAGGAATCTACGACAGCGCATTGGAAATCTCGGCTCTTTGTCCGGGAGTCATGGCGCAGACCGGCATTGAAACCCTTGATATTCTGAAAGCGGTCGTGGAGGAGATAAAACCGGATATTGTGATTGCGGTTGACGCGCTTGCGGCAAAGAACGCAAACCGTTTGAACAGTACGATACAGATTGCGGATACCGGTATCAGTCCCGGCTCCGGTGTGGGAAATAACCGGAAAGCGCTGACGGAAAAGGAACTTGGCTGCAAGGTTGTTGCGATCGGCGTACCGACTGTTATTTCCGTACCGGCAATCGTTAATGATTCGATGGATATTATGCTTTCCGCATTGGGAAGAACGGAGGCAAGGAAAGTAGTCGAAGAATTTACGGATGAAGAACGGTATCAGCTTGCCAGTGAAATGGTGGAACCCTACCTTGCTTCCATGTTCGTTACTCCAAAGAATATTGATGAAGCCGTAAAGCGGGTGAGTTATACGATTTCCGAAGCAATCAACCGGCTTCTGGATGTATACTGATAACTTTTTAAAGTTATGATTTTACAGATTTTTCATATATTGTACTATGGAAAATCGAATGGATCAAAAAAAACATATCACTGAAAAACAGGGTAAAATCATTGGAATGGCAGCCGCAGGCATTCTTTTACTTGCGGTCTGTCTGTCTGCCCATTTGAGCAATGCTTTTCAGAAGGTGCTTACATATATGACCGACCGCTTTTTCTGTTCTTTGCTGCCGGCGGCATATTACGGAGAGGACGTCTCATTTACGGCGGATATCCGCTCGGAGTTTCTTCCGGCAATGGCGGAATTGGAAATAGAGGAAGATGAATCCTATGATGATTTCGGCCTGGCGGATAACAGGAATCAGGGTGAGGATTTGAACGGCGATAAAAATGAAACGGCTTCTGCGGAGCCTCTGCCGGATGCTTCCGCAAGTGACGCGGAAGACGGAAGTACAACGGAGCAGGCGGCGGAGGATACGCCGAGCGAAGAAGAGATTCTTCCGGCGGAGTCTTTTCACGTTCTGCCGGTATCTTATAACGGAACCACATACAGTATGGCTCAGATTGCCGATTATGATTTTCTGGTGAATAATGTTTTTGCGATTGACAAATCAGCGAGTGTTACGGATGAGGAAATGGACGGTGCAAATCTTATGGCGCAGGATATGTCCATTGATTTAAGCGGGGAGGATTATAAGGTGCTGATCTACCATACCCATGGAAGCGAGGCGTTCGCTGACAGCCGGGAAGGGGTGATCGAAGATACGATTATCGGAGTCGGTGATACGCTGACGCAGCTTTTGGAGGAATACGGGATCAAGGTGTATCATGACCGGACGGTATATGACGTAGTAGACGGGAAACTGGATCGGAGCTATGCCTATGATCTGGCGTCGGAGGGGATAGACCGGATTCTGGCGGAGCACCCTTCAATCGAGGTTGTCATTGATCTGCACAGGGACGGCGTAAGGGACGACGTTCATCTTGTGACGGATATCGACGGAAGACCGACGGCAAAGATCATGTTTTTGAACGGCGTGAGCCGGAGCAGAAAAAACGGGGATCTGGAACATCTTTATAATCCGAATAAGATAGCAAATCTTGCCTTCTCCTTACAGATGTATCTGGAGGGAAAGAAGATCAGCAATGATTATGTCCGGAAAATCTATGTAAAAATGTACCGGTTCAATCTGGAAAAACGCCCGCGTTCCACTTTGATCGAGGCGGGTGCGCAGACTAATACTCTGGAGGAGGAAAAAAATGCGATGATTCCTCTTGCGGCGATTTTATATTCAGTCTTGAGCGGCGGAGAATAGTTATGCTATAATAAAACAGTATATCAACAAATGAGAGGGAACAGACATAAATGGAACATCTAAACCAGAGCAGAATCCGTAATTTCTGCATTATAGCACATATTGATCATGGGAAATCCACATTGGCGGACCGGATCATCGAAAAAACAGGAACGCTTACGGACAGGGAGATGCAGGAGCAGGTGCTTGATAATATGGATATTGAGCGGGAGCGCGGTATCACGATCAAGTCGCAGGCTGTCCGGATCATATACAAGGCGAATGACGGAAACGAATATATTTTTAATCTGATCGATACGCCGGGACATGTAGATTTTAACTATGAGGTGTCCCGAAGCCTGGCTGCCTGTGAGGGAGCCGTTCTTGTAGTGGACGCAGCGCAGGGTATTGAGGCGCAGACGCTGGCAAATGTCTATCTGGCGGCGGATCACAATCTGGAAATCCTGCCGGTTATCAATAAAATCGATCTTCCTTCCGCAGATCCGGAACGGGTAAAAAACGAGATAGAGGACGTCATAGGGATCGAAGCGCAGGATGCGCCTCTGATATCCGCTAAAAACGGAATCAATATCGAGGATGTTCTGGAGCAGATCGTGGAAAAGATTCCGGCGCCTTCCGGAAATCCGGAAGCTCCGTTTCAGGCTTTGATCTTCGATAGTTTATATGATTCATACAAGGGAGTTATCATTTTCTGCCGGATATTTAACGGCTATGCGCAAAAAGGCACCCGTATCCGCATGATGGCGACAGGTGCGGAAGCGGAAGTTGTCGAGGTCGGCATTTTTGGCGCCGGACGTTTTATTCCATGCGAGGAACTGAGCGCGGGCATGGTGGGCTATATCACTGCCAGCCTGAAAAATGTAAAAGACACTACGGTGGGCGATACTGTAACGGATGCGGACAACCCTTGCGAGAAACCGCTGCCGGGCTATAAAAAGGTAAATCCTATGGTTTACTGCGGACTTTATCCGGCGGACGGCGCAAAATATCCGGATCTTCGGGACGCTTTGGAGAAGCTGAACTTAAACGACGCTTCTTTAAGTTATGAGCCGGAGACTTCCATTGCGCTGGGTTTTGGTTTCCGGTGCGGGTTTCTTGGACTGCTGCATCTGGAGATCATTCAGGAACGGCTGGAACGGGAATACAATCTGGACCTTGTCACGACTGCTCCGGGCGTTGTCTACAAGGTTTATAAAACAGACGGAACGGTGATCGAACTTACAAATCCGTCCAACCTGCCGGATCCGTCGGAGATAGACCATATGGAAGAACCTTTCGTTTCAGCGGAGATCATGGTCACGACGGAGTATGTAGGCGCTATTATGCAGCTTTGTCAGGAGCGGCGCGGTATCTATATCAGTATGGAATATATGGAGCAGACAAGAGCGCTGTTGAAATACGAGCTTCCGTTAAATGAGATCATCTATGATTTCTTCGACGCGTTAAAATCCCGCTCCAGAGGCTATGCTTCCCTGGATTATGAAATGAAGGGGTATGTCCGTTCGGAGCTGGTAAAGCTGGATATTCTGATCAACCATCAGGAAGTGGACGCGCTGTCCTTTATTCTTCATGCGGATTCGGCGTATGAGCGGGGAAGAAAGATGTGCGAACGTCTGAAAAAAGAGATTCCGAGGCATTTATTTGAGATTCCGATCCAGGCTGCTATCGGCGGTAAGATTATCGCAAGAGAGACGGTTAAGGCTATGCGAAAAGACGTGCTTGCAAAATGCTACGGCGGCGATATTACCCGGAAAAGAAAGCTCTTGGAAAAACAGAAAGAAGGAAAAAAGAGAATGCGTCAGGTGGGCAATGTAGAAGTTCCGCAGAAAGCATTCATGAGTGTACTGAAATTAGATGAGGAGTGATAAGGTGAAACGTGACCTGAGTTTATATATTCACATTCCCTTTTGCATGAAAAAATGTAAATACTGTGATTTTTTATCATTTTACAATGAATCTTACGGCACCCAGCTTCGGTATATGGAAACGCTCTGCCACGAGATTCAGTTATATGCGGCGTGCGCGGACAGTTATCTGGTCCGCAGCATATTTATCGGCGGCGGTACGCCGTCTTTGATGGACGAAACCTTTATTTCCAATATACTGGCTGCGGTGCGCAGAGTCTTTGAGGTGGATCGTTTTGCGGAGATTACGATCGAAGCAAATCCCGGCACGATCAAATACCACATGCTTCTTGCTTACCGTTCCATCGGGATCAACCGGCTGAGTATCGGTCTGCAGTCTGCGGATGACGCACTGCTGAAACAGATCGGACGGGTTCATAATTACGATCAGTTTGTGGCAGGCTTTAAGTCCGCGCGCAGGGCAGGATTTAAGAATATCAATGTAGATATCATGGCGGGACTGCCGGGACAGGATATTCATTCTTATGTTGACACATTGACGCGCGTCATGGAATTTGGTCCGGAACATATTTCGGCGTATTCCCTCAGCGTGGAAGAAGGAACGCCGCTTTCCGAGGACGAAAATCTTCTGAATCTGATACCGGATGAGGATACGGACCGGAAGATGTATGCGCTTACGAAGAAGGTTCTTACGGCAGGCGGTTATCAGCGGTATGAATTTTCCAATTATGCCAGACAGGGATATGAGTGCAGGCATAATATCGTATACTGGACCGGCGGTGAGTATATCGGTTTTGGGATCGG
>CANRMC010000069.1 GCA_947631605.1 uncultured Lachnospiraceae bacterium | reverse complement strand
GTGACGCGTCTTGTTGCAAAGAAAATGGGACGGGGCGAAAGTTCCGTCGGAAAAATGGCGAAAAAAACGGGCGTGGATGTGATACCGGTGGATATTGGTATCTGTTCGGAAGAACCGATCCAAGGACTCCGGCAGAAAAAAGTCGCGCAGGGCACAAGGAATTTTCGGACCGGTCCTGCCATGTCGGAGGAAGAAATGCTTGCGGCTATATCCTGCGGGATCGAACTCGCAGAGGAATGCCGCGATCAGGGGTATCGTCTGCTTGGGACCGGTGAAATGGGAATCGGAAATACCACTACCAGCAGTGCCGTAGCGGCGGCGCTGCTTGGCTGTACCGCAGAGGATGTGACCGGATATGGGGCAGGGCTCAGCAAAGAAGGATTTGAACGAAAGAAAAAAGTGATAGAGGAAGCACTGCAAAACTACCGCTTTCAAAAGGAGGACGCATTCCGGATCTTACAGACTGTGGGAGGTCTGGATCTCGCCGGGCTTGCCGGAGTTATCATCGGTGGTGCGATGTATCATATCCCGGTTGTTCTGGATGGCGTGATCAGCGGGGCGGCTGCCCTTGCCGCTGAAAGAATGGTTCCGGGGGTACGGCAGTTTCTAATCGCTTCCCATCAGAGTAAGGAACCGGTGGCGGGAAAGCTTTTGGACGCCCTTTCCCTTCAGCCGGTGCTTTATGCAGGACTTGCTCTGGGAGAAGGAACCGGAGCGGTCATGATGTTTTCTCTGCTGGATATTGCGGCGGATTATTATCGGAATGCAATGAAGTTTTCCGATATGGATATCCTACCATACAGCAGGTTTACATAATTTTATTGCATAATTACTATTTGGAAGGAATATAGATATGTTTATTTTGGTGACCGGAGGATCCGCCAGCGGGAAGTCCGCTTATGGGGAACGGCTGCTCATGGAATGTCCGGAAGAAAAGAAAGCATATATAGCAACCATGTTAAAAGATGGTCCGGAGAGTTTGCGGCGTATAGAACGGCACAGGAATCTGCGGGCGGGAAAAAATTTTTATACGATCGAACAGACGCATAAGATTTCAGATGCAGGAAAGCAGATGCAGGAAGGAAGCTGGTCCGCAATCTTGGAATGTTTGTCAAATCTTGCGGCGAACGAGATGTTTTCCGCGGATGGAACAAAAAGAGAGAGTCATGCGATCGAGGAAGAAATCATTACGCAGATAGAAGCTTTGTATCAGAGGCTGAACACCCTGATCATCATAACTAATAACGTCTTTGAAGACGGCATTTCTTATGACGCGTCCGTCATGGAATACATCCGTTTATTAGGCAGGCTCAACAGGCGGCTTGCGGAACGGGCGGATCAAGTGATCGAAGTAGTGGCAGGAATCCCGCTTCTTCTGAAAGAAAGGAAGGAACCATGAAAGTCATACGATCTTTTATCGCGGCTTTTTCGTTATATTCCCGCATCCCCATGCCGAAGATTTCCATGGAGAAGGAAGACCGGAAGTATGCGCTCTGTTTCTTTCCGTTTGTGGGGGCAGTGATCGGCGGCTTGATGGCTGCGTGGTACTGGCTGGCAATATCCATATCCCTGAACGAATGGTGCCGGGTACTTATGCTTGCGGCAATCCCGATCATCATTACCGGCGGCTTTCATCTGGATGGGTTTATGGATACCATGGACGCCCTGCATTCCTATCAGGAAAGAGAAAGGAAACTGGAAATTCTGAAGGATCCTCATATCGGCGCATTTTCCGTTATCATGCTGCTTCTTTATTATCTGGTTTATCTTTCGCTGCTATTTGAATTACAAGGAATGGAACATATCCTTATCTTTGGCGCAGGTTTTATTCTTTCCAGAGCTTTGAGCGGACTTACGTTGCTTTATTTTCCGTCCGCCAGATTGGATGGAATGTTACATACGGAGAAAACGGAAAGCGCCGGAACGATATCCGCGGTCTGTCTGATCTTTCAGGGAATCCTTTCGCTTGGAATCATTGGATATATCTCCATGATCAGCGCTCTGCTTGTCTTTGCCGGAGTTTTACTTCTGGTCTTTTATTACAGGCATATCTGCATGAAAGAATTTGGAGGGGTGACCGGCGATACGGCAGGATATTTTGTTACGATGTGCGAATTGCTCATCCTGTTCTGTATCACGTGCGGAAGCAGACTGCCTGTCTGATAATCGTATGGCGGATTTTAAACTGATAAAAAAGAGAGGAACAAAGAGTGGAATTATATATCGGCGGCATTGCTCAGGGAAAACTGAATTATGTTCTGCGAAAGTACGAAACGTACTCCTGCCGGGTACTCGAAGGCGCGGAAATGCCTGTTTCGGAGGAAGGTGAGGAGGATATAAAGATTCTCGATCATCTGCATGTATGGATCAAAAACCTTCTATCGGAAGGACTTCCGGCGGAGCAGATCGTGTTGGAATATCTGAAGGTGCATCCGGATATGATCGTTATCTGTGATGAAGTGGGAAACGGTATTGTACCGATCTTACAGGAAGAATCCGAGTATCGGGAAACGGTTGGAAGGGTTCTGATTCAGATTGCTGAAAAATCGGAGGGCGTTTGGAGGATTCTATGCGGACTGGCAGAGAAATTAAAGTAAAACTTCTTATGCTCCGGCATGGAGCGACTGCGTCAAATGAAGCCGCCAGATATCTGGGGCGGACAGACGAAGGACTGTCGGAAGGCGGAAGACGGGATTTAAGAAACCGGAAAGATCGGATCATCGCAGGCTTTGAAACTCCGGATATGGTTTACATAAGTCCTATGCTTCGGTGCAGGGAAAGTGCAGAGATCTTATTTCCTTCCATCCGGCCTTCGGTCATTGAAGCATGGAAAGAAATGGATTTCGGGATTTTTGAAGGAAAGAATTATCGGGAACTGTCGGGAAACCCGGTATATCAGAAATGGGTCGACAGTTATGCGCGTCTTCCGATTCCGGAAGGTGAGAGCCGGGGGGAATTTACAAAGCGGTGTATGGCAGGGCTTGCGGAATGTCTGGAGCAGGTCTGCGCGTATTCAAAGCACACGGGAAAAAATACATGCTTTGCTGCGGCTGTGGTACATGGCGGAACGATAATGGCTCTGCTCAGCAGTCTGGCGGGAGGCGATTATTTTTCCTATCATGTCGGAAATGGCTGCGGCCGGAAGCTGGAATTTTCCTGTTATAACGGAGAATATATTCTGACCGGTCAGGAAATAGCGGAGGATGAAAAATGATCTATCATATCACAGCATTTGCGATCGGTTTCCTGCTGGATCTTCTGTTTGGGGATCCGGAGGGATTTCCGCATCCGATCCGGCTGATCGGTCTCTTAAGCTCAAAGCTTGAGAAAAAACTTTATCCGGGAGAAAAAAAGAAAAGAAACGGCGTGATCCTGACAGTGCTTACGCTTCTTATCACGGTATCGCTTACGGCAGGGATACTTCTTGCCGCTTATCATCTTCATGTTTTAGCGGGAATTCTTGTGGAAGCGGTTATGACAGGTCAGATCCTGGCGGCAAACAGTCTGAAAAAAGAAAGCATGAAGGTTTACGCTTATCTCGCGGCCGGTTCGCTTTCTGATGCGAAGCGTGCAGTTTCCATGATCGTCGGCAGAGACACAGTCGGACTTACAGAAGAGGGCGTAATCCGCGCGGCGGCGGAAACCATTGCGGAGAATACGTCGGACGGCGTTATCGCGCCTATGCTTTATCTGGCGGTTGGCGGGCCTGTGCTTGGTTTTTTTTATAAGGCTGTTAATACCATGGATTCTATGATAGGATATAAGAATGAAAGATACATGGAATTTGGCAGGGCGGCTGCACGGCTGGACGACGCAGTGAATTTTCTTCCTGCCAGGATCAGCGCGGCGCTTATGATATTTGCGGCGGAACTTTCCGGCGGCGATTATAATGTTTCCGGTGCAAAACGGATCTGGAAACGGGACAGAAAAAACCATGCCAGCCCGAATTCCGCACAGACGGAATCCGTCTTAGCAGGCGCGCTTTCCATCCGTCTTGGAGGACCGGCTTCCTATTTTGGAAAGATGGTTGAAAAACCCTGGATTGGCGATGAAATACGGAAAATATCGCCGGAGGATATAAAAAAAGCAGATCATCTGATGTATAAAACGGCATGGCTCTGTTTTTTATTCAGCATTTTTATCCTCCTGTTACTTACGTTTTTATAGAAATAAGGATCAGATAGGATTTACAGTATGAATGATGAAAGTAAAATGATCCATGGCGGCGACCGCTACCGGAATCAGGTGCAGTATGATTTCTCCGTTAATATTAATCCGCTCGGCATTCCGCAGGGAATCAGAAAGGCAATGCAGTTGGCGGCGGAGGATGCGGATAAGTATCCGGATATCCGGTATGAAAAACTGCGGGCAGCAATCGGAAAGAAGCATGGAATATCTCCGGACGCCGTGATCTGCGGAAACGGTGCGTCGGAGCTTCTCAGTGCAGTGCTTCTTTCGCTAAGACCAAAGCGGGTGTTTCTTCCGGTTCCCTCTTTCTACGGTTATGAACGCGCGGCTTTTTCCTGCGGGGCGCAGATTACTTATTTTCATATGAAAGAGGAATACGGATTTTCGATCCGGAGAGAAAACCTGAAGGAACTGGAAAGAGAGCTGAAAGATACGGATCTTATGATCCTGGCAAATCCCAATAATCCGACGGGAGCCATGGTTTCAGCGGATGTTCTGGAGGAGCTTCTGTCTTTTTGCAGAGAGCGGGAGATCATGGTGCTTCTCGACGAATGCTTTATCCAATTTACCGAAAAAAAAGAAACGGCTTCCTTTATCCAAAAACTGGAAGTATATCCGAATCTTGCAGTGATCCGGGCGTATACGAAAATCTATGCGATTCCCGGCGTAAGACTCGGTTATCTGGTTACCGCAAATAAAGAACTGCAAAGAAAACTACGCCTGCTTCTTCCGGAATGGAATGTTTCTATTTTTGCGGAATATGCAGGACTTGCCGCGGAAAAAGAACAGGAGTATCTGGCAGAAACGGCGGCGTTTGTAAAAAAAGAGCGGGAATTTCTGGAACAGGCTCTGAAAGACTTTGGTATTCAGGTATATCCTTCCGAAGCGGTTTATCTGCTTGTCCGGACAGAACTTTTGCTCTATGAGCGGCTTTTGGCAGAAAAAATACTGATCCGCGACTGCAGGAATTTCCGCGGACTGGGGGAAGGATTTTATCGTATAGCAGTAAAAAAACATACGGAAAATGAGATCCTTCTTTCCGCGGTCAGGAAACTGGTAACAGAATAAAAACAGGAAGAAAATGATGAATGAGATTCAATATGTCCGTCCGGAGGAGATCGAACAGCGAAGTTTTGCGATCATCTCCGAAGAACTGGAAAAACAAAAGATCGTGCTGAATAAAGAGCAGGAAATGATAACGAAGCGCGTTATCCATACGACGGCTGATTTTGATTACGCAAAAAGCCTTTATTTTTCGGAACATGCTGTGGAGAAAGCGAAGGCACTGCTGCGGCAGGGAGCGGATATTGTAACGGATACCAATATGGCGCTGTCCGGGATCAACCGCAGGGTTCTTGCCCGCTTCGGCGGCGAAGCCCATTGTTTCATGGCGGAGGAAGATACGGCGGCGCTTGCGAAAGAACGGGGAATGACCAGGGCGTCCGTCAGCATGGAGCTTGCGGCAAAGATACCGAAACCTGTGATCTTTGCTATCGGAAACGCGCCTACGGCTCTACTTAAATTATATGAAATGATTCAGGAACAAAGTTTCCGCCCAGCCTTTATCATTGGCGTTCCGGTGGGATTTGTAAATGTGGAGGCTGCGAAGGAACGGATCCTTACAACCGATATTCCCTGCATAGTAAACAGGGGAAGAAAAGGCGGCAGTAATGTGGCGGCGGCTATCTGTAACGCACTTCTTTATGAATTGGTTTATGAATTGGAGCGAAGGGAATAGAAATGGAACAGGATAAATTAAGGCGCGGATTTACCACCGGAAGCTGTGCGGCGGCAGCGGCAAAGGCGGCGGCTTATATGCTTCTCCTTGGAAAAAGGAAAGAACAGATCACCATACAGACGCCGAAGGAAATTCCCTATCATGCAGAAGTCCTTGATATTACCTGTACGGAAACCGAGGCGTCATGCGCAGTGCGAAAGGACGGCGGGGATGATCCGGATATTACGACAGGTATTCTGATCTATGCGTCGGTTTCTTATGCAGAAGCAAAAGAATCTGAGAGTCATATTGTTGTTACCGGCGGCGCGGGAATCGGAAAGGTGACAAAACCGGGGCTGGATCAGCCGGTAGGAAGTTATGCCATAAACCATATCCCGCGGGAAATGATCGAACAGGAAGTACAAAACGTATGCCGGCTTGCCGATTATCACGGCTGCCTGCTTGTTCGCATATCTGCGCCGGACGGGGAAGAGATTGCAAAAAAAACCTTTAATCCGAGACTTGGGATAGAAGGCGGCATTTCGATTCTGGGAACAACAGGAATCGTAGAACCTATGAGTACCGCGGCATTGCTTGAAACCATCCGCACAGAGCTTAGACAGAAACGGGCGGAGGGATTTTGTACCGCCTATATTTCACCGGGAAACTACGGAATGGAATTCATGCGAAAAGAATACGGGTTTGATCTGGAACTTTGCGTGAAATGCAGTAATTATATCGGAAAAACGATCGATCTTGCCAGAGAGGAAGGGTTTCAGGAACTCCTTCTGGCAGGGCATATCGGAAAGCTGGTAAAACTTGCCGGCGGGATCATGAACACACACTCCGCCGAAGGAGACTGCCGGATGGAACTGCTTGCGGCAGCGGCTGTTCGGTATGGAGCGGACAACGCTCTGTTGAAAAAGATTCTTGACTGTATCTCAACGGAAGAAGCAATCCGTCTTCTGGATCAGGCAGGTATACGGGAACCTGTTATGAAGCAGATCATGGGGCGCGCCATGGAATATCTGAAAAAGCGGGCAGGAGAAAATCTTCGTGTGGAATGTATCATGTTTTCCAATACGTTCGGATGTCTGTGCGAGAGTCCGGGCGCAGGAGAATTGATCGGAAAAATGAAAGGAAAGTAAAATGGTTTATTTTGTCGGAGCAGGACCGGGAGCGCCGGACCTTATCACAGTTCGCGGAATGAAATATCTGGAACAGGCGGATGTTGTGATCTATGCCGGTTCGCTGGTAAATCCAGAGCTTTTGTCTTATGCGAAAGATACGGCGGAAATTTATAACAGCGCAAAAATGACGCTGGAAGAAGTTATGGATATCATGCTGAAAGCGGAAAAAGACGGAAAGACCGTTGTCCGGCTCCATACCGGAGAGCCGAGCGTTTATGGTGCGGTACGGGAGCAGATGGATATTTTGGACGCCCATGGCATTCCTTTTGAAAGCTGTCCGGGGGTTAGCGCCTGTTTCGGCGCGGCAGCCTCTCTTGATCTGGAATATACCCTGCCGGGCGTTTCCCAGTCTCTTATCATCACCCGCATGGCGGGAAGGACGGAGGTTCCGGAAAAAGAATCCATTGAGAGTTTTGCAGCCCATAGAGCTTCCATGGCGGTTTATCTCAGCGCCGGAATGATCGGGGAGCTCAGCCGCCGGCTAAAAGCCGGAGGATATCCGAAAGATACGCCGGCAGCAATCGTATACAAAGCCACGTGGCCGGAGGAGGAAGCTTACATATGTACGATAGAAACACTGGAAGAAACAGCGGAAAAGCACGGGATTTATAAAACGGCGGTCATTCTGGTGGGCGATGCGGTCGGTAAGTCCGGTTATCAGCGCTCGCGTTTATATGCGCCGGATTTTGAAACAGGATTCAGAGGAAAACGGGAATGAAAATAGCAATCATCTGTTTTTCAGAGCAGGGAAAGCGGCTTGCTGAAAAAGTAAGAGGCAGCCTGCCTGATCATATTGTTACGATCAATACAAACTATCGGGAAAAAGCAAAGGAAGCAAAAGAAGAAAAGGAAGAAATGGAAAGCCTTTCTGTCCGTGCGTGGACGGAAAAGTGTTTTAGGGAAAAATCCGCCCTTCTTTTTATTGGAGCGGCAGGGATTGCCGTCCGTTCTGTTTCGCCTTTTCTAAAAGACAAGTTTGAAGATCCGCCGGTTTTATGCATGGATGAGGCGGGAAATTATATTATACCGCTTCTTTCCGGACATATCGGCGGCGCGAATTTTCTGGCGGAAAAAATCGGAGGCACAGTGGGCGCCGTTCCCGTTATAACAACGGCTACGGATGTGCGAAAAAAATTCGCGGTGGATGTCTGGGCGAAAAATAGTGGATTTTATCTTCCGAAAAAAAACCGGGAGAAAATGAAGTATATTTCCGGAAAGGTTCTTCGGGAGGAAGCAATCCTTATATCCGTAGAAGGACGGGAGGACGGAACCGGAAGGTTTCCGGAGACATTACCGGACGGGTTGGAAGCGGTTCCTTATCCGCCGGAGCAGTATGCGGATGTGGTTATTTCCTCGGAAGAAACCTTTTCTGACCGGGCGGGGCTTTATCTCAAACCAAGGCAGTACGTCATTGGGATAGGTACAAAGAAAGGAAAGACAAAAGAGGAGATCCAAGGCTTTCTGGAACCGTTCATGGAAAAACTGGGAATCGGAAGAAGCGATATCTATTGTTTTTCTTCCATCGACAGGAAGAAGGATGAGGAAGGGATCATAAGTCTTGCAAGAGAGTTCGGCGTACCGTTTCTTACATTTACGGAAGCTGCCCTCAGAGAGGTAAAGGGTGAATTTCAGTCATCGGAATTTGTGAGAGAGATAACAGGCGTGGATAATGTCTGCGAGCGGGCGGCGGTACTTGGCTGCGGAGAAAAAGGAACTTTGGTTCTAAAGAAACAGACCGGAGAAGGAATGACGATCGCGGCAGCAAAAAGAGATTGGAGTGTACGATTTGATGAAACATAAGATATATGTGGTAGGCATAGGGCCGGGCGCAGAAGAAATGATGACAAAGGAAGCAGAGTCTGTACTGAAAATGAGTGATACCATCATCGGATACGAGGTATATCTAAAGCTTCTGCCGGAGGCATTTCGGGGAAAAGAACTTCTTTCTACTCCGATGAAACAGGAAAAAGAACGCTGTCTCTTATGTTTTGAGAAGGCGAAAAGCGGAAAGACCGTTTCTCTTGTCTGCAGCGGCGACGCAGGAATATACGGACTGGCAGGACTCATGTATGAGATGGGGGAGGCTTATCCGGACTGTGAGATCATGGTAGTTTCCGGCGTGACTGCGGCAGCAGGCGGCGCGGCGCTTCTGGGGGCACCCATTAATCACGATTTCTGTGCGATCAGTTTAAGCGATCTTCTGACTCCATGGGAAACGATCGAGAGACGGCTTCTTTCCGCGGCGGAGGGAGATTTTGCGATCGTGCTTTATAATCCGTCCAGCCGCAAACGGAAGGATTATCTGAAACGCGCCTGTGAGATCCTCCTTACGAAAATAGAGAAAGAGCGTCCGGCTGGATATGTGGAAAATATCGGAAGGACGGATACAAAGATTGAAATCTGTACGCTGGGAGAACTGAAGGAGCGGACAGTGAATATGTTTACTACGGTTTTTATCGGAAATTCCCGGACCGAAGTGATAAACGGAAAACTCATTACCAGACGAGGATATGAATTATGAGAAGGATTGTACTTTTTGCCGGAACAACAGAAGGAAGAACGCTTGCCGAACTTCTGTCGAAAAACAGGATCTCCTGTACGGTATGCGTGGCAACAGAATACGGAGAAACAGTGCTTGGGGAAATGCCAGGCGTTACGATACGGCAGGGAAGAATGGACGAGAAGGAAATGGAAGAATTTCTTTCCGAGGAAGATACCGGAATTGTCGTAGACTGCACGCATCCGTTTGCAGCGCTTGTTTCCGAAAATATCCGGAATGCGGCGGCAAAACAAGATGTTCCCTATCTCAGGCTGTGCCGGAAAAATGAGGAAAGAAAAGAAACGCCGGGCGTCCGGTATTTTCCGGATCCTGCTTCCTGTGCGGCTTACCTGTCAGATATGGAAGGGAATATCCTTCTTACGACAGGCAGTAAAGACCTCGGTATCTATTGCAGCGCCCCGAATCTCAGGGAACGTTTATTTGTACGGGTACTTCCTGCCAAAGAGAGCATAGAGATCTGTGAAGCAAACGGTATTACGGGACATCATATCCTTGCCATGCAGGGACCATTTACGGAAGAAATGAATCTTGCTCTGATCCATCAGTATGGGATATCCCATCTTGTTACGAAAGAGAGCGGAGCGGCAGGCGGTTTTCCAGAGAAGATATCTGCATGCCGGAAATCCCGTGTTTTTCTTTCTGTGATCGGAAGACCGGAGGAATCGGGACTTTCTTATGACGAAGTCCTGATCTCACTGGAAGAATATACAGGAAAGAAGTTACAGGCGGTTCCGAGGAAAAAACTGGAGATTTCCCTTGTGGGAACCGGAATGGGAAGTCCTTTGAACCTTACGAAAGAAGCGGAGCTTGCAATAAAAGAAGCGGACTATATCTTTGGTTCAAAGCGGCTTTTGGAAGGAATAACCGGTAAGAAAAAATATGCTTATTACCGGGCGGAGGATATTCTTCCGGTATTGGAGGATGTGCAAAATAATCTGCCGGAGTACGATAACCTGAAAGCGGCGGTTTTATTTTCCGGAGATACCGGATTTTACAGCGGGGCGGCTTTGTTCCATGAAAAGCTGGAGCAGTGGAAAGAAAATACAGCGGGGGAGGTTTCCGTCCGGATATTTCCGGGAATATCTTCCGTATCTTATTTTGCCGCCTGTCTCGGCACATGCTGGGAGGACGGGGAAATTCTGAGTATTCACGGGAAGCGGGACGAAGCGTGGCAGCATACCGTAGTAGAAGCGGTACGGTATCGGAAGAAGGTATTTTTAATTCTTTCCGGCAAAGAGGAGCTTCATCTTTTGGGAAAAGCCCTGCTTTCGGCGGAACTATCCGCCTGCACGGTCACAACGGGATATAATCTTTCCTATGAGGATCAGGAGATCCGGACCACTTCGCCGGAGGAACTTTTGTCATATGATAAAGAGGGGCTTTATATCTGCCTGATCCGGAATCTGTCCTGTGAAAAACGGCGGCTCACACCCGGATATCCGGATACCTGTTTCTTAAGGGACAGCGAGAACGGAAAGAGAATCCCGATTTCCAAAGAAGAAGTACGGGAGGTCGCGCTCTGCAAACTCCGTCTTACGGAAGATTCCGTTTTTTATGATATCGGAAGCGGAAGCGGCTCCATAGCAGTCGAAGCGGCGAAGCTTTCCGGAAGTATTCCGGTATATGCCATTGAAGAAAAGGAAAAAGCCGCTGGCCTGATAGAAAGAAACTGCGGAAAATTCCATACCAAACAGGTGAAGGTTATCTGCGGACATGCGCCGGAAGCATTGGAGGATCTTCCGGCACCGACGCATGCTTTTATCGGCGGAAGCGGCGGGGCGCTAAAAGCGGTTCTGCGGAAGCTGTATCAGAAAAATCCAAAGATGCGGGTGGTGATCACCGCCGTTACTCTGGAGACCAGAAATGAGATTACGGAAATTCTCAATGAATTTCCGGTTTGCGACGAAGAAGTGCTGGAGCTTCATGCTGCCCGTTCGGAACAGGCAGGCGCCTATCACTTAATGAGAGCGGAAAATCCGGTTATGATCTTCTCCTTTACCTTCCAGGAAACGGAGGAGATATTATGAAAAAAAGAGGGGTTATGATCGCCGCTGTAAAAAGCGGAAGCGGAAAGACGGTGATCACCTCCGCGTTGCTTGCGGCGTTGAAGCAGCGGGGAGAAGAGCCGATCGCATGGAAGACCGGACCGGATTATATCGATCCGATGTTCCATCGGGCGGTTCTCGGGATTTCTTCCGGAAATCTGGATGCGTATTTTACGGAACCGGATATGCTTACCGCATTGTATCAGGAGAAAGAGGGCGGAATTTCCATTGTCGAAGGGGTTATGGGGCTTTTTGACGGATTGGGCGGAACTTCCGAAGAAGCCTCCTCCTATGCGCTGGCGGAAACCTTGGAGCTTCCTGTGATTCTTGTCGTGGACGCATATGGCATGGGACGCACCCTGCTTCCGGTTTTATCCGGTATGCTGCGGTATGACGCTTCCCATCTGATAAAGGGAGTTATCCTGAACAAAGTATCGGCAGGGTATTATCCGATGATCGCACCGCTGATCGAAAAAGAACTTTCCCTGCCGGTTCTGGGTTATGTCCCGAAAGATCAATTATTTACGGTTGGAAGCAGGCACTTAGGATTACAGGTTCCGGCAGAGACAGATACAATAAAAAAACAGTTATGGGAAGCCGGAAAAAAGATTGCGGAAACCGTATCGATTGAGAAGCTTTTAGAGATTGCGGAAAGTGGCGCTACCGAAAATAAAAAGGAACTTCCGGTTTTCCCGCCCATTCAGAAAGTCTGCGATAACGTCCGGATCGCGGTTGCAAGAGACGAAGCCTTCTGTTTTATCTATGAGGAAAATCTGAACCTTTTACGGAAAGCGGGGGCGGAACTTGTCTTTTTTTCCCCGCTTCATGACCGGTCGCTGCCGGAGAATATTTCCGGTCTTATCTTATACGGCGGATATCCGGAGCTTTATGCAGAGCAGTTATCCGAAAATGTTCCTATGCTGCGTGCAATAAAAAAGGCAGTCGCGGATAAGATGCCATGTCTTGCGGAATGCGGCGGATTTCTTTATCTTCATGAAAAACTTTTGGATGAACAGGGAAACGCTTATCCTATGTGCGGCGTCATTCCGGGTGAGGCAGAATATAGAGGGCGTTCGCCCCATTTTGGATATATCCGGTTATCGGAGAAACATGCGGCGTTTCTTCCGG
>CANRMC010000068.1 GCA_947631605.1 uncultured Lachnospiraceae bacterium | reverse complement strand
AACCAGTCCTTATACGGAGAATCCCATTTTTTCTCCTGCACGTCTCGGAATGCCCAGAATCCCCGTCCTACATGGTTAAATACGCCGTCCAGAATCACCTTGATACCGGCTTCGTGCAATTTATCGCAGACTTCCCTGAAGTCTTCATTGGTTCCGAGCCGGCAGTCGATCTTGCCGTAATCTCTGGTATTATATCCATGCGTGTCGGATTCAAAAACAGGGGAGAAGTAAATGGCATTGACGCCCAGTTTCTCCATGTGAGGAATCCAATCCAGCACTTTCTTGATCCTTGGTTCCGTCACTCCGTCATTTTCAAACGGCGCGCCGCAGAAACCAAGCGGATAAATCTGATAGAATACACTTTCGTAAGCCCACATAATCTTTGCCTCCTTTGTTGCTGTTTGTTTGGTTATATGTGCCGACTGGATTATATCATTTTAGGAAAGCTGCCGTCAACTTGTAATGGGAAAAACCATGTTTTCGCGATTGCTATTTCACAAATAATATGTAATAATTCTTATATAAAGAGCGCTTATCTGGCAAAATAAAGTTTGGGAGGTTGCAGATATGAAATCAAAGGTTTATTTTTCAAAGGCAATTACACCGGAGAAGGTTCTGGAAATGTATCAGACATTGGGAAAAGAATTGACCGGAAATATAGCGATCAAGCTTCATTCCGGCGAGGTTGGAAATCAGAATTTCTTAAGACCGGAGTTCTGGAAGCCGGTGATTGACGCTGTCGGTGGAACGGTAGTAGAGTGCAATACGGCTTATGACGGTGAGAGGAACACAACGGAAAAGCATTGGAAGACCATTGAATATCATGGCTGGAATAAATATTTTACCGTAGATCTGATGGATGCGGAAGGACCGGACATGGTGCTGGAAATCCCGAACGGCGCAAGAATCAAAAAGAATTATGTAGGCAAGAATATGAAGAATTATGATTCCCTGCTTGTGCTTTCCCATTTCAAAGGACATCCGATGGGCGGTTATGGCGGAGCGCTGAAGCAGCTCTCGATCGGAATCGCTTCTTCTTTCGGAAAGGCATATATCCATGGCGCCGGAGTGCCGGAAGAAATCTGGACGGCAGAGCAGGATTCATTTCTGGAATCCATGGCGGACGCCGCTTCTTCTGTTGTCAAATACTTCAAAGGAAATGCGGTATATGTAAATGTTATGAAAAATATGTCGGTAGACTGCGACTGCTGCGCGGTAGCGGAAGATCCATGCATGAAAGATATCGGTATTCTGATTTCGCTGGATCCGATTGCGATCGATCAGGCATGTATCGATCTGGTTTATGCTGCAAAAGACGATCCGGGACAGCAGCACCTTCTGGAGCGGATTGAGAGCCGTCATGGTATTCATACGATTGAAGCAGCGGAAAAACTGGGATTCGGTTCCAGAGAATATGAGCTGATCGAGATCTGAGACAGGGAAATGAAAGATTATAAATATTGTTAACCGTGGCGATATGCCTGTTAAATCAAATAATGACGCCCGGAGAAATAGAGGAGATGTAGCTATGAGTGAATTAAAAAAGAAAATTAATTACACGGTAGTATGTGTAAACGAATTTGCTAATAAGTTTCATATAACCTCAAAGGAAGCATTTATTTATCTGTATGACTATAAAGGAATTGAATTTATCAAAGAAAATTATGATATTGAGCACACACTCAGCTTAGATGACGCAGTAGAGGATCTGACTATGGTATGCAGAAGTAAAGGAGGTAATTACTGATGCGCTTATATCATGGAAGCAATACGGATATCAAAGAGATTAACCTTGCTATGTGCCGACCTTACAAAGATTTCGGATCAGGATTTTATCTTACAGTTATGAAAGAACAGGCAGAAAAAATGGCAAACAGGGTGGCAAGGATTTATGGCGGCTCTCCAGTTCTTAATATATATGAGATTAATGACGATTTTATGCAGATGAAGGATTTGAACATCAAAGATTTTGGAACAGAAACATCTGAGGAGTGGGCAAGGTTTGTAAGAAATAACCGCAGTAAGAAATTTAACAATTTTACTAGTCCGGAGTGTAACTTCGATCATAAGTATGATATTGTCACAGGTCCAATCGCTGATGATGACATGGCACTTTTATTCAGACAGTATGAAAATGGCATGATAACTTTTGAGAATATGTTGAAAGGTATGATTTACAAAAAGACAACTAATCAATATTCTTTCCATACACAGAAGGCTATCAGCCTGTTGAGAAAGGTGGGTGTTTAATCTATGAGTATAGAACAGCAGATGATTGAGTATATGGTGCAGGATCTTGTTGAGATGCTTACGGAAACGCAGGGTATAGAATACGATATTGCAATGCATACCATATACTGCTCACAAATCTATGAAAAACTTGTCGATATAGAAACCGGATTGTATAGGGAAAGTCCATCCTATGTATTTGGTTTATTACAAGATGAGCTTAATTTTGGACGTATTGTGCAGGCAGAGGTGTAATTATATGGATTTGCAATACGTGGTCTGATTTTTTAAAATTTATTCATATTGTGTTCAACTAAACAGGCCTTTGTCATATGATAATATAGAATAATCATTTTGCGAGGACAATTATGCCTGTTAAAATTATGATTGACGCCGGACATGGCGGCTACGACAATGGTGCAAGTTATCAGGGGAGAAGGGAAAAAGACGATAACCTGAATCTTGCGATGGCAGTTGGCGATATTCTGGAACGGGACGGCTATGATGTAGAGTACACGAGAACGGATGATGTGTATGATTCCCCGTCGCAGAAAGCCCGGATTGCAAATGAGAGCGGAGCGGATTTCTTTGTATCCATCCATCGGAATTCCTCTCCGACGCCGAACCAGTATAATGGTGTGCAGACTTTGGTCTATGACAATTCGGGAATCAAACAGACGATGGCAGAAAATGTCAATAAGGAACTGGAGAAAGTAGGATATAGGAACATCAATGTACCTGCCCGCCCGAATCTTACAGTACTTCGTAGAACACAGATGCCGGCAATCCTTGTGGAAGCAGGCTTCATTAACAGCGATACAGATAATCAGTTGTTTGACAGCAAATTCGAAGAAACGGCGGAAGCGATTGCAAGAGGGATCAGTGAGACGATTCAGGACGCAGGACTTCAGGCGTCTGCCAGCAGGCAGAGTCCGGACAGCGCGGCATATGTAAATGCAATGGCAGATATGAACAATGGAAACGGTATGGATACAATGCCGATAGAGCCGGGAAATGGCAATCAAAACGGAATGACGCCGGGAAATGGCAGTCAGAACGGAATGACCCCGGGAAACGGCAGTCAAAACGGAATGATGCCGGGAAACGGCAGTCAAAACGGCGCGGATATAACGCCGGAACAGTGGAACGGCAATCAGACCGGAGATATGCAGGAAAATGTTCCGAATAACGGCGCAAATAATAATACAAACAATAACGGCATGAACAATACTTCTCCGGAATCCACATATTATCAGGTGCTTGTCGGCGTGTATGATAATTTTGGAGCCGCCCGTTATCAGTTGAACCGTCTGGTGAACGAAGGATATTACGCAGAGATTTATGAACAGGGCGCCCGTTACCAGCTCCGGATCGGAAGGTATGATGATATAGAAAGCGCACTGTCCGCCCAAAGACAGCTTCGGGATGCCGGTTATAATACCCTGATCGTCCGCGGGGATATTTAAAAATTGAATCGTTTATTTGACCATCGGTTTTATTTCATGTTAAAACCGGTGGTTTTTTGTCGGAAAAAAACAAGTCATGAATTTAACATTATTTAACGCATTTTTATATATTATCTTTTTTTGAATTGGTACAATATCCACACTTGGAAATTTAAGAAAAAAGGAGGGAAAATCTATGTTGCAAAAGGGCAAGAGTCTGGCAGTCATAATGTCGTTTTTATTGCTTCTGATACTGTGCGCCGGACTTCTTTCGGTACAGGTTTCTGCGCAGGAAAATACGACGGATGATGAGCCAGAGATTTCTGTTACAACGGACAAGGCAGCGTATACAAATGATGAAAAAATTACTGAGACCGTGATCATCAAAAATACGACTGGCAGTCGGTTGACAGATGTAAGCGTACAGGCAGCGATTCCGGACGGTTATGTAACCGCCGATGGAAAAGAGGCGCCTGCAGGCTGGGTATCTGAAGTGATGACGCTTTCATCCGGTGACAATGCGGAGATTCCGATCGTTCTGACAAGGAAAGAAACATCAACGGACGGAGAAAATGGGAATCTTCGACCGGGCGGTAACCAGACGGATGTTACGCCGCCGGACAACAAAAAACCGGCTGAACATGACAACATGGCGAAAACAGGAGACAGCGCTGCAATTCTTTTCAGCGTTATGCTCGTTCTGCTTAGTTTGACAGCAATCGTATTTATAATCAAAAAGAAGAAGGGAAGAAAAATGCTTTCCTTTGTTCTGGCGCTTACGCTGGCGGGCGGAATGCTTGTACCGGGCGGCGCTGCGAATGCAGCCGAACCGGGGACGGTTACTGTCACAGAAAAGAGCAAAAACCTGACGAAGGATATTGTGATCGGGGACAAAAATGTTACGCTTACTGTTCGTGTTGATTACAAGATAGAGACGGTAGAGGAAGCAAAGAAAGATTTATCTTATGAAGGTTATTCCCTTGTATGGGAAGATGAATTTAACGGAGCTTCTCTGAATCTGAACGACTGGAATATTGAGCTTCATGAACCGGGCTGGGTAAACAGCGAGCTTCAGGCATATACGGATTCTGCTGATAACATTTATGTGAAAGACGGAAATCTGGTTCTGAAGCCGATAAAGACTGTAGATGGAAACGGAAATGTATCTTATACTTCCGGCAGGATCAATACACAGAAGAAACATGACTTTAAATATGGATTATTTGAGGCAAGAGTAAAAGTTCCGGCAGGGCAGGGATTTTTACCGGCATTTTGGATGATGCCGACAAATGAAAACCTGTATGGACAGTGGCCGAGATGCGGTGAGATCGATATTATGGAAGTGCTCGGAAATAAAACCGATACTTCTTACGGAACGATCCATTTTGGAAATCCTCATAGTGAAAGTCAGGGAAACTATACTCTGAAAGAAGGGGATTTTGCCGAGGAATATCACGTATTTTCAGCAGAATGGGAGCCGGGAAAAATATCATGGTATGTGGACGGCGTCCTGATCCATACGGAAAATGACTGGTATTCCGTTACGGAAGGACAGGGAGAAATCACCTATCCGGCGCCGTTTGATCAGCCGTTTTATATGATCCTGAATCTCGCGGTAGGCGGAAGCTGGCCGGGCAATCCGGATGATACTACGGACTTTGACAAGGCAGCGATGATGGTGGATTACGTCAAGGTATACCAGAAGGATTCGTATGACGAAAATGTAACTAAGCCGGAAAAGGAAGTCGTGTTAAGAGATCCGGATAAAAACGGTAATTATGTTATAAACGGTGACTTTGCGACAGCCGAAGATTTATCCGATAATGCAGACTGGATTTTCCTGACTGCGCTCGGCGGCGAGGGTTCTGCGGAGATTAAGAACGGCGCAATACATATTACTACAACAAACGCAGGAACCGCAGACTACAGCATACAACTCGTACAGCCGAATATTCCATTGCAGCGCGGCGGAACCTATCAGGTGACCTTTGACGCTTATGCGGATGAGGCAAGAACTATGATCGTCGACGTATCGGCGCCTGACCGTTCCTTTAAACGGTATCTGGCAGATACAACGGTTGCTCTTACTACGGCAAAGAAAACCTATACATATGAATTTACAATGACTGACAAAGACGACGCAAACGGAAGACTGGAGTTTAATTTGGGAAATACATCTTCGACAGCTTCTGTTCATATCAGTAATGTTAAATTAGTAAAGACCGGTCAGACTGTTATCGATGACAGCAAAAAAACCGTATTGACAGACGGAAATTATGTCTATAACGGCAGCTTCCAGGAGGGACCTGACAGGATGCAGTACTGGGAGGCAGAAAAAAATGGCGCCCAGGTTTCCGTTACCAATACGGATAATATCCGCCGGCTGAAAATTGTTGCACCGGCAGGAATATCAGCTTCCAATCCGGTCATTATTTCCCAGAGTGATCTGGCGTTGTCAGATAATGGAAAATATGCACTCAGCTTCAAGGCGGAAGGAGAGTCCGGAAAAACCATCACTGTCATTGCAGCCGGAAATACATTTACTGCTGAGATGACCGGAGCAGAGAGAGATTACGGATATAGATTTACAACTCCGGAAAACCTTACGGATAAAGATATTCTGATAAAAATTACGGAGCCGGGAACCTATTATCTGGATGATGTCCGGATCGTGGAGGACTCCCTGATCAAGAACGGTAGTTTTAACGCCGGTTTTTCAGGCTTTGAGCCATATGTTGACGGAAGCATTTCTTCTCAGGTTACATATGTGGTAGACAGTATCAGTGAAGATAATGCAGCGGATTTCAGTATTCAGGATACCGGTGACGCAGACTGGAAGATACAGTTGAAGCAGAGCAAAGTGACTCTGGAAAAAGGAAAATGGTACTCGCTGAAATTTGATGCAAAATCTACACTGGACAGAAAAATCCAGTTTTCTATCCAGAGAGACGGAAGCGTTCATAAAAATGCCGAGGGCGGCGATGACTGGACGCCATATGTACAGGATGTGGTATCGCTGACCGGTGGTTACCAGACCTTTGAGAAAACTTTCCAGATGAAAGAAGATACGGATGAAGGCTCTATTTTCAATATCGCTATGGGTGCGGTCGGGGGTACGAGAATTACACAGCCGCATAGAATCTGTATTGATAATATCAGTCTGGAAGAAGTAGCGGAACCGGTATTGCCGCCGCAGCCGGCAGGTGATAATCTGCTTACGAACGGTAACTTTGCTTCCGGAAGTGACGGCTGGGATGTCTGGGCGATCACAAGTCCGGGCGAGGCAACGCAGACGATTGAAAACGGTAAGATTACTTATAATATTACGAATGCAGGAACTGAAGACTGGCATATACAGTTGAAGCAGAGCGGACTTACGCTGGAGCAGGGCAGTAAATACCGGCTTACGTTTAAGGCAGTTTCCAGTGAAACCCGTACGATCAAGGCAGCCATGCTGAGTTCCGGCTATACATGGTATGGCGGAGCGGATATACCGCTTACTCAGAATGAAGAAAAGGATGTTGTCATTGAATTTACAATGGATAAGGAAACGGATCCGGAGACCACGATGGTAATATCCATGGGTAAGATTGGAGATACAACGCCGCCTTCCGTAATTACCTTGAGTGATTTTTCTCTGGTAAAACTGGAGGACTCATCAGGAGCTTCGGGACAGCCGATTGGTGAGAACCAGCTTATAAACGGGGATTTGTCACAGGGAACCGATGGCTGGAATATCTGGTCGATTTCCGGAGATGGAAAAGCAGATGCTTCGATTGAAAACGGAAAAGTTACTTATGCTATTACAAATGTCGGAACAAATGACTGGGATATACAGTTGAAACAGGAAAATCTTACGCTGGTGAAAGGTTGCAAATATCAGATCACCTTTAAAGCAGTTTCCAGTGAAACTCGTACTATTAAGGCCCTTATGCAGGAAAACGGCGGCGACTATACTTGGTATGGCGGACAGGATATTTCTCTCGAAAAAGATCAGGAACAGGAAGTTTCTATCTATATAACGATGAATGAGGAAACCGATTCAAATGCAGCTCTGGTAATATCCATGGGAAAGATTGCAGATGTGGACACACCGCCTTCTACGATCACATTCAGTGACTTTTCTCTGGTAAGAGTTGAGTAACAGTGAAATAAGTAAAGCCAAAAAGAAAACAGGGGTGTCGGCAGTATCAACCGCCGGCACCCTGTTTTTTTTCGTCCGTAGTCCAATTTGTATTATAATATAAATCACGGTATTTTTTCGGCGTCATGCCTACATATTTTTTGAACGTCTGTATAAAATGACTTTGGGAGGAAAAAGAGAGCTGATTCGCAATATCCACCAGACTGTCATCACTGTATTTTAAAATATTCTGTGCGCGCTCAATCTTTTTTTCCCTGATATAGTCGCTGACGGAAATTCCGAGTTCTTCTTTAAACTGGCGGGACAGGTAACTGGCGGAAAGCTCCAAATGCTCTGCCAGTTCTTCAATGGTGATCCGTTCTTTGATATGAGAATAAATATATTCCACGCATTTTGTGATCGGTTTTGATGTCCGCATATTCTTTTGCAATAACCGCATCTTTCCTGTGAAGTCAAGCGCCATCCGGTCATGCAGGTCCGCAACAGCCGAAATGGTATTCAAGTGGTCAAGCTTTAGAATATAAAAATCACTGAGACGGTATGCCTGTTCCATTTCCATGCCTGCCTCTACGCAGAAACGGGTGATAAATGCTGCCGTTATTACAAAATGGTATTTTAGATTTGTAACCGGATTTCTGGAAAGTACACCGACGCCCTCGGATTCCGTAAATCTTCGCATTTCACAATTTTGGCGCACCAAGTCCACATCGCCGGAGCTTACGGCGTGGTAAAACTGATATTCTTCATCCTGTGGACGATGGGAGATCGTGTCGTCATTATTTTTTGATTCCTGCTGAAACCATTCCTGTAACAATCCCATACGGTTCACCCCCTTAAATTTAATATAGCATTAAGGGTGAAAGGAATCAATGAAAAGTAAAGCAGAAAATCATTTTAAAAATGCTTGACAAGTAATCAGGAGTATGGTAAGTTATGAAACGATGAACTGCCGTAGAAAGCAGGTACCGTATGGTGTAAGCAGTCATGCGCCTGCCGAGGAAGAATCGTTATACTTATTTCGCTTTCGGATATTCCGACAGCCTGTATTTCGGATTTATGCTCCCATACGGATAGTCTGGGAGCTTTTCTTATGAATAAGCGCAGTCATTATGAAATCAAATAAGGAGGTGCGTGATTTTGGCAAAGGTAGAGCTAAAGCAGCCGATCGTCGATGAGATCAAAGCCAACTAGGACGGTGCGCAGTCCGTTGTTCTGGTTGACTATCGTGGTCTTACCGTAGAGCAGGATACGGTTCTCCGTAAAACAGCGAGAGAAAACGGTCTGATCTACAAGGTATACAAGAACACAATGATCAAGCTGGCGATCGCAGGTACAGAATATGAATCACTGGAGAAAGATCTGGAAGGACCGACAGCAGTTGTCATTTCAAAGACAGATGCTACCGCTCCTGCAAGAGAAATGGCAAAGTTCGCTAAAACGGCAGAGCAGCTTGAGATCAAGTGCGGTGTTGTAGAAGGCAGCTACTATGATGCGAAGGGCATTCAGGCTATTTCTTCGATACCTTCAAGAGAAGAACTTCTTTCCAAGTTCCTTGGAAGTATCCAGTCACCGATTGCAAACTTTGCTCGTGTTATTAAGCAGATTGCAGAACAGAAGGAAGCATAATCGTTCCTATTATTAATGAAAGAAAATTTTGAATGGAGGAAATTAAAATGACAACTCAGGAAATTATTGAAGCAATTAAAGGTTTATCAGTTTTAGAATTAAATGAATTAGTAAAAGCATGCGAGGAGGAGTTTGGCGTATCTGCAGCAGCAGGCGTTGTTGTAGCAGCAGCCGCAGGCGGAGATGCAGCTCCGGCAGCAGAAGAGAAGGATTCCTTCGATGTAGAGCTGACAGATGTTGGCCCGAACAAGGTTAAGGTTATCAAGGTTGTTCGTGACGCTACAGGCTTAGGACTGAAGGAAGCAAAGGAAGTTGTAGACGGTGCTCCGAAGGTATTCAAGGAAGGCGCTTCCAAGGAAGAAGCAGAAGAGATCAAGACAAAGTTAGAGGCAGAGGGCGCAAAGGTTACATTAAAGTAATCCGCAGACTGTCAGGTAAAGAAATGCCGGACGCAGAGACGCAGACGGCGGAATATACGGTGAGGCTCATATGCAGCCTCACCTTTTTCTACAAATATTAATTCTTAATTTTTCAAATTCTCTCAACTATCTGTTGACATGGAAAATTCCTTGTGTTATATTAGTAAAATGTCATTATAGGCTAATGTGGGATTGTGTGCCATTGCGCCCATTTTTAGGGATTTAATGATAAAAATATATAAATGCATGAATAAATTCAAGGGGTGAATTGCGTCTATGAAAAAGAACAGTATGCGTCCAATCAAATCCGGTAAAGGCATGAGGATGAGCTATTCCAGCAGCAAAGAGGTTTTGGACATGCCAAACCTGATTGAAGTGCAGGTGAGCTCTTATCAGTGGTTCTTGAACGAAGGACTGAAAGAAGTATTTCGGGATATTTCCCCGATCACGGATTATACCGGTCAGCTGAGTCTGGAATTTGTAGATTTTCAGTTGTGTGAAGATGATATAAAGTACACCATTGAAGAATGTAAAGAACGGGATGCAACATATGCCGCTCCATTAAAGGTAAATGTACGGCTTCGCAACAATGATACGGGCGAGATCAATCAGCATGATATTTTCATGGGCGACCTGCCTCTGATGACGGCAACCGGTACTTTTGTAATAAATGGCGCCGAGCGTGTTATCGTAAGCCAGCTGGTTCGTTCCCCTGGTATTTATTATGCGATCGGTCATGATAAGACCGGTAAGACGCTGTATTCCTGTACGGTTATCCCGAATCGTGGTGCATGGCTGGAATATGAAACGGATTCAAACGACGTATTTTATGTACGGGTAGATAGGACGAGAAAGGTTCCGATCACAGTTCTGATCCGTTCCCTTGGTATCGGAACAGACGCAGAGATTCTGGAGCTGTTCGGCGACGAGCCGAAGATCCGCGCAAGTTTTGAGAAGGATCCTTCCAAGACCTATGAAGAAGGTTTGCTTGAGTTATACCGGAAGATCCGTCCGGGTGAACCGCTTGCGGTTGAAAGCGCAGAAAGCCTTGTAAATAGCATGTTCTTTGATGCAAGACGTTATGACCTTGCAAAAGTAGGACGTTATAAATTTAATAAAAAACTGGCATTCCGTAACCGGATTGCCGGACTCACCCTTTCCGAAGACGTTATCGATCCGACCACCGGCGAGGTTATGTTTGCCGCCGGTGAGATCATGACAAGAGAGACTGCAAAGCAGATTCAGGACGCTGCAGTTCCGAGTGTTCAGGTTCAGACAGAAACCGGAAATGTAAAGGTTCTTTCCAATATGATGGTAGATATGAAGGAATATGTATCCTTCAACCCGCGGGAAGCAGGAATTACCGAAGACGTTTATTATCCGGTATTGAAGCAGCTTCTGGAGGAATATGATGATGAAGACGAACTTATGGAAGCCGTTTCAAGAAGCGTTTCCGATCTGATTCCGAAGCACATTACAAAAGAAGATATCATAGCTTCTATTAACTATAATATGCATCTGGAATACGGTGTAGGTAATTCCGATGATATCGACCACCTGGGCAACCGTCGTATCCGTGCGGTGGGAGAACTTCTTCAGAACCAGTACCGGATCGGTCTTTCCAGACTGGAGAGAGTGGTTCGTGAGCGTATGACTACGCAGGATATAGAGACGATCACACCGCAGTCTTTGATAAATATCAAACCGGTTACTTCGGCAGTGAAGGAATTCTTCGGAAGCTCCCAGTTGTCGCAGTTTATGGATCAGAACAACCCGTTGTCAGAGCTTACGCATAAGAGACGTCTGTCAGCGCTTGGTCCTGGCGGTCTTTCCAGAGACAGGGCAGGATTTGAGGTCCGGGACGTTCACTATACCCATTACGGAAGAATGTGTCCGATCGAGACGCCGGAAGGTCCGAATATCGGTTTGATCAACTCGCTTGCTACATACGCAAGGATAAATGAGTATGGATTTGTAGAAGCACCTTATCGTATTGTAGATAAATCAGATCCTTCCAATCCGGTTGTAACAGATGAGGTAATCTATCTGACAGCGGATGAAGAAGATAATTATATCGTAGCGCAGGCAAATGAACCGTTGGATGACAGCGGACATTTCACGCGTAATAATGTAGCAGGACGTTTCAGGGAAGAAACTTCCGAGTTCCCGAAGAACTCGGTAGACCTGATGGACGTATCTCCGAAGATGGTATTCTCGGTGGCAACCTCCATGATTCCGTTCCTGCAGAATGACGATGCAAACCGGGCGCTTATGGGTTCCAACATGCAGCGTCAGGCAGTACCGCTTCTGACAACGGATTCACCGATAGTCGGTACCGGTATGGAAGCAAAAGCAGCCGTAGACTCCGGCGTATGTATTCTCGCAAAGCATGACGGCGTCTGCGAAATGTCATCCAGCGATAAGATCATTATCAAGCGGGAAGACGGTACCAGAGATGAGTACAATGTAATTAAATTCGCGAGAAGCAATCAGGGCAACTGCATGAACCAGAGACCGATCATAAAGCGCGGCGACCAGGTGAAAGCGGGCGATGTTATCGCTGACGGCGCTTCTACATCCGGCGGCGAGCTTGCGCTCGGCAAGAATCCTCTGATCGGCTTCATGACATGGGAAGGTTACAATTACGAGGATGCCGTTCTGCTTAGTGAGAGACTGGTTCAGGATGATGTTTACACATCGGTTCACATAGAAGAATATGAAGCCGAGGCAAGAGATACCAAGCTGGGCGCGGAAGAAATTACCAGAGACCTGGCAGGACTTTCTCCGGACGCTTTAAAGGATCTGGATGAAAACGGTATTATCCGTATCGGTGCAGAGGTACGCGCCGGTGATATTCTGGTTGGTAAGGTAACGCCGAAGGGAGAGACGGAACTCACTGCTGAGGAACGTCTGCTTCGGGCAATCTTCGGTGAGAAGGCAAGAGAAGTAAGAGACACTTCCCTGCGTGTTCCGCATGGAGCATTTGGCGTTATCATGGATACGAAGGTATTT
>CANRMC010000067.1 GCA_947631605.1 uncultured Lachnospiraceae bacterium | reverse complement strand
GAGGAACCTGTTGGATGCGCAAAGATCACGAAAGGTTATAACCTTTCGTGATCTTTGCGCATCCAACAGGTTCCTCGTGTCCCTGCGCCTTCATGATCTTTGCGCATTCCTCTCGAAGTTCCATTCCAGCGGCGCTGTGTATCGCATTATCAATGCAGCTGTGACAGGGTACAAAACACCCCAACATCTGGGAATTAGCCGCATTTACGATCGCGTCCGCCGCAAGCTGCGTGATATCTCCCTGCCAGATAGAAAGACGGTCGTAATATGCACCGTCTATTCCGTATGCTTCTTTTACAGTCGGGATATCTGAAAGCGCTGCAATCTGTTTTTCCCTTGCTTCTTCCTGCAGGAACTCGTCCTGAATCTGCAGAAACTCCCTGCTTATTGGCTTGGGAGGCCGCACATTCATAAGGGAGCGGAGCAGCATTCGCCGCTCCTTTCCCTGTACGCTTATATTCTTATATGTTCCGGATTCCTCGCACAGATTCCGTACCAGATAATCCAGACGTTCCTCCTGATTCATAATATCACTCCTTTATTTATATCAAGAATATAATACTAAAAAATAATCGTCAATACCACAGAATCCGGCATATGATAACAGTAGAATTCATCGCGTAACAAGGAGTTCAAAATGAAACAACGCATCCCATTGGAAATGGCAGCCGAAACCGTTTGCAGACAGACTTCAATTCCTCCCCTGATCTTCCAGCTTCCGCCGGAAAAAGGACGTGAAGTTTTAGAGGAAGCACAAAATCTTCCGGTATATAAGTACCCTGCCGAAATAAACATTCAATGTATCCATACCGGCAGATGGGGTTCTGTCATGGTATATTTTATCAAGCCATGCAAAACGCCTGTAAAGAATATCATTTTCTACATTCACGGTGCAGGCTGGGTATTCGGCAGCTTTCACACGCATGAAAAACTTGTTCGGGAGCTTTGTGCAAGAACTGATTCTTTGGTGATCTTCCCGGAATATACCCGGTCGCCGGAAGCAAAATATCCGGTCGCCATTGAACAATGCTATTATATCTTATCTCATCTGGAAAAAATACTGGAGCCTGAATTAAACATATGCAGCCATCATACACTTACAGTCGCCGGAGACAGCGTGGGTGGAAATATGGCAATCGCAATGGCTTTTATGTCTATCATGCGCTGCGGACCTGAAATAAAAAAGCTGCTCCTTTATTATCCTGTCACAAACGCCTGTTTCAACACCCCAAGCTACCGTTGTTTTGCATCGGGTTACTATTTATATCGGGCAGGTATGGAATGGTTCTGGCAGCAATATACATCCTGCTTGGAAGAACGGAATCAGATTACTGCCTCGCCGCTTCTGGCAGACATCCGGTTATTAAAACATCTGCCTCCAACCATGATCATCAACGGACAGGCGGATGTCCTACGGAGTGAAGGCGCGGCATTTGCAGAAAAGCTCCAATGCGCGGATGTAGATGTTACTGCAATTCAGATTCAGGGAATCATCCACGATTTCGTTATGTTGAACTCCCTGGACCAGACAAATGCCTGCCGCATTGCCATGGATGCCTCTGTTGCATGGCTCAATCGGAATACCTGCAGTCAGTAAACACGTTATTTAAACAGGTGCAAGCAGGTTTATTATATCTCCGATATCCGCGCTGATCACAATACTTTGGTCTGAGATTTCTTTCGGGGAGAAGCCCTCTCCGAAATTGACGCACACATACGTTGCTTTCAGGTTCTGCGCTGTCAGCTGCCAGAACGGATATTTAATAATGCCCGGCGTGTTGTAACCCACTCCCAGTTCTAATAATACGATCTTTTTCTTGCGGTTTTTTTGCAGGAAATCATTATAGAGCGCGGCATGCCTGTCCCATCCTTCGTCCTGGACAAATGTCTCGTCCGCCCGAAGATTCATTGACATCGTTTTTCCGCAGACTGGACAGTGCGGGATCAGTTCTGCCGGTATCCGCATGATCCGCTCTGCCTCCGCCGGAAAGATCAGTTCGCCATCATCCGCTATGTTATATCCCTGCGCCAAAATCATCTTCCGCACAGTTTCTTCATTGTCATACGTTTTGTGGTGGCATGGCGTACTGCACTGAAAAAGACCATAGTCACCCTGCGTATAAAAAAGGCGTTCTTTTTCAAAACCGGCTTTTTGGAAACAATGATCCACATTCGTCGTCAGCACAAAATAATCCTTATCCCGCACCAGCTCAAACAATCTGCGGTATACCGGCTTTGGCGGAGCTATATACCGGTTGATGTAAATGTATCTGCTCCAGTACGCCCAATGTTCTTCCGGAGTGTGAAACGGATAAAAGCCGCCTTCATACATATTCCGGAAATGATACTTTGAAATAAAATCCCCGAAATATTTCCGAAAGCGTTCCCCGTCATATACAAATCCCGAAGAAGTGGAAAGTCCTGCGCCTGCGCCGATCAGAACGGCGTCCGCTTCTTCCAGACATTTTCGCACAAGTTTTATCGATTCTTGTAATTCTTCCATATTTTCGCCTCCTGTTATAACCGCAGCGCGTCAAAAACTCCTTCTAAATCTAAGTATCCCCAGCCGGTGATCCGGTTCGGATAGCTTTCACCGGATTCCCTTCTGGCGCCGCGGATGATCATCTGTTTTACAATTCTCGTGTTGATCTCCGGATAATTTCCTCTGTCCACCGCCCATTCCAGGATCAGCGCGGCCGCTCCTGCAAGATGCGCCGCTCCTACGCTGGTTCCGCTCATATTTGTATAAATATTGCTCTTCCATGCCCCTGCCACATTGACGGAAGGCGCCGTAATATCCGGTTTCTTTCGCCCGTCTCTGGTGTAACCCCTGCTGGAACGGGCATAGATCGAACCGTTTACATGGTCGTATCCCGCAGAGGTAATAGACAAATTCGAATTTGCCGGCGAGCAAAGGGTAATATTCGGTTCCGGCGATAAAAAACGGGTTTCAGAAGAAAGGAACGCGCGAACCGGCAGCCAGATATCATATGGGTTCACGATTTCCGAATCCTGCATGATCCGAAGCTTCCAGATTCCCGCCGCCGGATTCTGAAACCTGAGGATCACTACCTGATTCCCGGAGCTTTCCTCGATCAGAATATCCTCCAGTATCACTTTGGTATTTTCATAAAAGAACCGGATTTCCACGCCTGCTTCCAGATTGACCGCATTGGTGGTCCGGTCGCTGTATATCTGTCCTGTGGGGGATTCAATCCCCACCGACAAATGACCGGGTGCCTCTCCCCAGACCTCCAGCGTAAAACCGGTTTCACCTTCTCCGACCGATATTTCAACGATTTCCGGAGACTGTCCCTGCTGGGAAATCTCCATGCTCCTGCCGGAAATATACGGAATATCGCCGGAAATATTATCCGGATTCCGTGACTGATAGTGGCTGCCATAGGTCAGTTCATTTCCGGCGGCGTCCACCACCACGATCCAGATAAAATTACCCAGACGGTCAATATACTGCTCCAGATAGGAATTCCCCCGATGGTCGCCCTGATTGGTTCCAAGCCCCAGAAGGATCACGAGCGGTTTGTTTTCCTGATCCGCAACGTCGATTAAAAACCGGATTCCGCTCATAATATCATCTTCCTGATAACAGTCCGCCGAAGGATTGATGCCGTAAAAATCCCTGAGATTTTTCTTTGCCTGCTTCAGCTTCACCACAGCAAGCAGAGAATCCGGAGCCATGCCTTCAAAATCATTATTCTCGTCTCTTCCGCCTGCCATTATGGAGGAAAGAAACGTCCCATGCCCATTTTCATCCCTGCTTGGTACAAGTTCCTCCGGATTTTGGGTAAGGAGCGCCCGATTGATCTCTTCCGCCGTATAAACGGTTCCGTAACCGGAAACATAAGAAACGGCTTCTCCGTTTCCATCCACATGGTTTAATTCCCTTCCATAGGAATCATAGGACGCACTGCCCGGTATCGACTGATCCCAGAGCGCAAGGATACGGGTGGTTCCGTCTAAATTCCGAAACAGGGGATTCTCATAATCAATTCCGGTATCAATGATCCCGCAGATCACATTCCGTCCTGTCAGGGAAAGTCCCGGAATGTTCCGGATGCGTCCGACATTCACTGCGTCAATGCTGGTACTATCCATAAGCCCGTAACACTTAGGAAAGGAATTATATCCGTATTTTCCCATGGAAAGCCGCTCCGTTATTTTCTTATAGCCAATGGCGTACTGGCTGGAAATAATCCTAACGCAATCCGGCTGAATGATATTCAGCGCGCCGGCAAGATTATAATCATACCGTATGATAAAATTGGCATATTCATCGTCATACGCAAACCGGCTGCAATCTCCACAGACGCCGCAGTCCTGTACGCTTTCCTGTATATAGGTATCAAACTTTTCCAATTTGCCGCCTCAAAATCTGATTTCCTTATATTACTATTAAAAGACGGCAGGATATATGTTAATTCTTTTCTTTTCCCGGAAGAACCTCCCGATAGTCGCCCCGCCCTTCAGCAAGATGATAACCGATTTTTTCAAGCCGAATTTCCAACATGGCTTTTCCTTCCGCTGCTTCGTCTTTGATAAACGCCTTTCCGTCATACAGCATATAATGCTCCCTGACTGAAACCGGAGAAAGGTTCGGCATAACGACATTCGCGCCAAACAGGATTCCCTGCTCTCTGCCGTTTTCCGTAAGGCTCGCGAGTGCGGTAGTGGCAGGAAGAAGTACGGATGGAAAAATGATCCGGAGGAGCCCCAGCATGATCAAAGTCTGCTCCAGCGTGCCGGAGGCTTTATTCCGAAACGGAGTATCTTTGTGCGGAAGAAACGGACCGATTCCGATCATGTGCGGTTTCAGGGCGGAAAGAAAGATCAGATCCTCCGCAAGGTCATACTCCGTCTGATAAGGGGAGCCTACCATGAACCCGCTTCCTGTCTGGTAGCCGATTTCTTTCAGATTAAATAAGCAGTCGATCCGGTTCTCATAACTCATATCCGGGGGATGCAGCTTCTCATAATGGGTTTTCGACGCCGTCTCATGCCGGAGCAGATAGCGGTCAGCCCCCGCATCAAACCATTGTTTATAGACCGAATAATTTCGTTCTCCAAAAGAAAGTGTCACGGCAGAATCCGGATAACGGTCTTTGATTTTTCCGATCAGATCTGCGATTTCCGCATCCGAATAATGCATATCTTCACCGCCCTGCAGGACAAAGGTCTGAAATCCCAGTTTTCTCCCCTTATCGCAGCAGGAAAGAATTTCTTCCGGCGTAAGCCGGTAACGCTTGAGTTTTTCATTCCCACACCGGATACCGCAATAATAGCAGTTATTCCGGCAATAATTGGTAAATTCTATCAATCCGCGCAAATAAATTCCGGTGCCGAAACAGGAAACCGCGGTTTCCTGCGCCAGCTTTTGCAGATAAGAAACCCCCGGTCTTTCCTTCCCGCTTTGAAATTCCGCGCAAAGTTTTCGGATAAGAAAAGCAAGCGCTTCTTTTGTAGGAAGCACCTGCTTTTCATTTTTCCCATATTTATAAAGTACATCAATAAGCTCCAGATGATTCATAGATTCTCCTTACTTATTTTGCAAGTTCCAGCATTTTGATAAGCGGACGGTTCGCCTTGTCGCAGATTTCCTTCGGAAGCTCCATCTTCGGTTCCATTGTGCGAAGAGCATTCAAAAGTTTTTCTATCGTGATCCGCTTCATATTCGGGCAGAACTGCCTGTGACCTACGGAGTAGAACTTTTTATCGGGATTTTTCTGTCCCAGTTCATAAAAGACGCCCATTTCCGTACAGATAATGAATTCCCGGTTGTCGCTGTTTGTGGCAAAATCTATGATCTCCGATGTACTTCCGATAAAATCCGAAAGAAGAAGCACATCCTCCGTACATTCCGGATGCGTCAGCACCAAAGCCTCCGGCCGAAGCTCCTTTGCCTTTTTCACATCCTCCGCGTGAATACTTTTATGGACATGGCAGAATCCGTCGTTCCAGATAAATTCCTTCTCTGGTATTTGTTTTGCTACATAATGGGCAAGATTGTAGTCCGGAATAAAAAATATCCTTTTATTCGGCAGGGCTTTTACCACACGGACTGCATTGGAAGACGTTACGCACACATCGGATTCGGCTTTCAGCTGCGCCGTCGAGTTTACATAACATACAACCGCCACATCCTCATACTGCTCTCTCACTTCCCGGATCCGATCTGCGTCCGCCATATGCGCCATCGGACAATCCGCCAGCGGATCTACGATGATGACATTTTTATCAGGATTCAGAAGCTTCGCGCTCTCCGCCATAAAGGATACGCCGCAGAACACGATGTTCTTTTCCGGAACATTTGTGGCAAGCTTGCTTAAAAAATAAGAATCTCCCACATGATCCGCCACTTCCTGCACTGCGCCATCCACATAATAATGCGCCAGTATGACTGCGTCTTTTTCTTCCTTTAACTGTCTGATCTCTGCCTGTATATCCATGCTATCCGCTCCTTATCCTTTTTTCGGTCTGATTTGCAACTAATATAACACGTTTCCTAAAAAATGTGTAGAGAATTAATGCAATTATTTTGAAATCGTTGTATACTGAAAGTAACAAACTATGAAGGGGATTACTTATGGCAGGTACTTTTGTTGAATTCTTCTCAGAAGAAGCATTGGAAAATGTTATGGTCATGTTAAAATACAAGCCGGAACGGATCTTGTACATCGGCCATAAGCACAATATGATCACAAAAAAAATAAACAGTCTGAAGAATTTCGCCGCCCGGGTATCACCGGAAACCGAACTTGTTTTCATAGAGGTTTCCCGTGACGATCTGGATCAGATCATCCAAACGCTCGACGATATCTGCGAGAAATATCCGGACTGCCAGTTTGAACTGACAGGCGGCGGGGAACTGATCCTTATCGCCTTTGGATTTGTCAGCGCAAAGCGGAAACTGAAAACTACGCGGATCGATCCTTTTACCAGTATGGAAATCAACGATTTTGAAGGGGTGTTGGTCCGTAAGAATAACGAGATTCAAATGACTGTTGCAGACAATATGGTGCTTCACGGCGGCGCGCTCACGAATCAGACCGGAAGTATCTCCACATGGCATTTTGATGACGATTTCCGAAGCGATGTAGTTTCTATCTGGGAAATTGCCTGCCGGTTCCGGCACAAATGGAACAGATACTGCTCTTCTATAGAGGAAGCCATGAAAAACGGCGAGTGTGATGAAACCGGATTATATTCATTATCAAAAAGATCCCTGAATGACGCGATTGAACTGTTTTATGCGTTATATGATATTCATGCGATCAAAAACCTCAGCTCTACCCAGCGGTATATCCGGTTCCGTTTCAAAAATGACAGTATCCGGAAGATCATTACCAAAACCGGAAATATTCTGGAACTCCATGTCTATGAGGTTGCCACGCGCGCTCCTTATCTGTTTCAGGACGCCGTCATCGGCGCAGTCATTGACTGGGACGGGAAGCTCCCGGTTCCTGAAACCCGTGAAACTGTAAAAAGTTTTGATACGATCAATGAAATAGATGTGATTCTGATGCGGGACGTCATTCCGACGTTTATTTCCTGCAAGAGTGGGAAAGCGGGAAGCAATGCGCTCCATGAACTTCAGACAGTCACCAGACGTTTCGGCGGAAAATATGCAAAGAAAGTGCTTATCATGGCTTCACCGTGCGATGTATCCGCCAGCGGCGCCAGCTTCTTCAAACAACGCGCAAAAGATATGCATATCTGGGTGATTGACAACGTCTTTGCCATGAGTGACGACGCTCTCCTGTCGCGCCTGAAAAAGATTCAGGGACCGTAATTTATTTCGCCAGATTCGAAAATTTTGTATATTTTCCAAGCCATACCAGATCGACGGAGCCTGTGGAACCGTTTCTCTGTTTTGCTACAATGATCTCAGCGATTCCCGGCTTCTCTGTCTCTTTATTATAATACTCATCCCGATAAATAAACATAACGACATCGGCATCCTGCTCAATCGCACCGGATTCACGCAGATCCGCCAGAACCGGCTTATGATCCGGTCTTGCATCCACCGCCCGGTTCAACTGGGACAGTGCGATAACCGGCACCTTAAGTTCTCGCGCCAGCGCTTTCAGAGAACGGGAAACATCCGAAATAAACTGCTGCCTGGATTCTACCGGCCGGGAAGCGTTCATAAGCTGAAGATAGTCGATCACTATAAGACCAATATCCTGCGTCTGTTTCAATTTCCTGCATTTCGAACGCAGTTCCGCGATCGTGATACTGGAATTGTCGTCTATAAAGATCGGAGCCTTTGCAATGATCTCCGTACTTTCCATAATCTTATCCCATTCACTGTCATTCAGGTCGCCGGTTTTCAGAGACTGGGCGTCTACCATGGAGTCCATGGCGAGCATACGGTTCACAAGCTGCTCCTTACTCATTTCCAAAGAAAAAATAACTACAGGCTGTTTTTTTTTCACTGCCACATAATGGGCGATATTCAGAACAAATGCGGTTTTTCCCATTGAAGGTCTGGCGGCAACCAGAAGCAGTTCGCCCGGATGAAGACCGGTCAGCATATAATCCAGATCCAAAAATCCGGTCGGGAGTCCGTTGATCCGCCCTTTATTTCTGGACGCTTCTTCGATTTCTCCGATCACATCCACCACGATCCGTTTCATCGGAACAAATTCCTCCGAACCGTTTCTTGTCTGCACCAGACGGAAGACTGATTCCTCTGCGCGTTCCAGAATATTTTCCACTTCCTCCTGCGCCAGATAACAGTCTTTGGAAATATCATCATTGATCTTTATGAGTTTCCTGAGAACAGCCTTATCCTGCACGATCCTTGCGTACTGTTTCGCATTGGCGGAAGTCGGTACGGCAGAAATGATCGAGCCGATAAAGGTGAGACTGATGACATCCTCTGAGATATTCTTTGCTTTCAGGCGGTCCATCAGTGTAACCACATCAACGGCTTTTCCTTCGTTAAACAGCTCCACCATCGTCTCGAACAGGATTCCATACTGGGCATTGTAAAAATCGCTCTTATTAAGCATATCGCTCACTTCCATGATCGCGTCCCTGTCCATCAGCATGGAGCCGATGACGGCCTGTTCTGCCTCATTATTATGCGGTTGTATTCTCTGAATCGTGTTTTCTTCCATTTTTATGAATTGCTTTCTGTAACTTTTACGGTTAATTCAGCAGTCACTTCCGGATGAAGTTTCACTGCAACAATATAGTTTCCAAGTGCTTTGATCGGATCTTTGACCTGAATCTTCTTTTTATCAATTTCAAGGCCGAGCTGTTTTTTACATGCTTCGGCAATTTCCTTTGAGGAAACGGAACCAAAGGTTCTGCCGCCTTCTCCCACCTTTACCGAAGCGGTAACAACGGAATCTTTCAGTTTTTCTGCCAGCGCTTTCGCCGCCGCCAGATTTTCCGCAGCAACCTTATCCTCATGCTGGCGTTTCAGTTTCAGATCATTCAGATTTTTCGGAGTTGCATCCAGCCCCAGCTTCTTCGGCAATACATAATTTCTTGCATATCCGTCATTCACTTCTACAATCTGGCCTTTTTTACCCAGAGATTTTACATCCTGCAACAAGATTACTTTCATTTAAATCTCTCCTTCCGCATACATCCTTGATAAGGTTTCTTTTAATTCCATGAAAAACATTTCTTTTGTTTTTCCTTCCAACTGAACGCCCGCTACATTTGCATGTCCGCCGCCGTTGAACTTCTCCATGATCACCTGAACATTCACATCATCAACGGAACGGGCGGAGACATACAGCACGCCCTCTACTTCCGTTACAACGAAAGAGGCTTTGATTCCCTCCACGTTCAGAAGCTCGTTTGCAACCTTCGCCGCAACCACTGTCGGCGCATCGCTTGCGTCATCCGGCGTTACATAAGACAGGGCAAAAATATCCATGTAAGTCTCGGCGTTGTTGATGCCCTGCGCCCGCTCTTTCAGTTCGCTTAAATTACTCCTGAACATCTTCCGGACACGGGTGACATCTGCGCCGCATTTCCTAAGGTAAGAAGCCGCCTCAAATGTCCGGACGCCGGTTTTTGTCAGGAAATTATCTGTGTCGATCAAAATTCCGGCGTACATAGCGTCCGCTTCCACCGGACGGATCTTCGGTTTTTCATTGATATACTGTAAGATCTCGGCAACCATCTCGCATGCGGATGAAGCGAAAGGCTCGATATAAGAGAGGGTTGCGTTGGAGATCACTTCGTTGGACTGTCTGTGATGGTCAAATACTACCACAGTATTCACCATGGACAGAAGCTCCTCACACTCTGTAATACTCGGACGGTTCACATCCACAACGGCAAGAAGGGTATTGGCGTCTACCAGATGAATCGCCTGTTCACTGGTTACGATCATATCTCCGTAAATGTTGCTTCCCTTAAAACTGTTAATGACGGGTTTAATGGCAGACGTCACTTCATTGATAACGATATACGCCTTTTTCCCCAGGGTGACCGCCAGACGGTAAATTCCCACTGCCGAACCAAAGGCGTCCGCATCCGGACGTTTATGTCCCATAATAATGACTTTTTCTTTATTTTCCAGAAGTTCTTCAAAGGCGTGGGCCTTTACACGCGCCTTTACCCTTGTGGTTTTCTCGGTTCCTGCGCTCTTTCCGCCGAAATAAGAAACCTGTTCGCCGTATTTCACGGCAACCTGATCGCCGCCCCGTCCAAGGGCAAGACCAATCGCAACTCTGGCGTTTTCATATGATTCGTTAAAGCTGTCGCTTCCTGCGCCGATACCCATACTGAGGGTGATTCGGATCTCATTTCCTACGTTGATATTCTTCGCGTCATCCAACAGTGAAAACTTATCATCTTTTAACGTCTGCATAAATTTCTGCCGGAAAACAAAGAGGTATTTATCATTTTCCAGTTTTTTTGTAATGGCGTCTATGTTTGCAAGATACATGTTGATCTTCCGATCCACCAGCGCCGTCAGCACAGAGTGCTTCACTTCCTCAAGTGAATCCATGACCTCGTCATAGTTATCAATGTACACCAGACCTGCCACAAGCTTCTGATCGGCATTTTCCTGCATATAATGCTTCAGTTCCGTTACATCAAAAAGATACATGGCAACAACGATATCGTCGCCTTTTTCTTCTTCCGTCTCTTCTTCAAAAACATTGGAAAGATCGGTCCGTTTGATCATCAGATTGTAGCATTTCTCCCCATATTCGATATCCATACTGGTTTCCCCGGAGGACTGCAGAATTTCCGGCGTAATCTCCGGAAAATAAGAATCAATACTTTTCCGGAACCGTTTATTTTCGCTGACGCCGATCGTCTCATAAAATTTATGGTTCGCCCACATGATCTTCCCGTTTTCATCCAGTAACAGATAAGGGACGGCCAGATCCTTCAAAAGCTCCTTCTGTATTTTTCCCTGCTCTAGGGAATAATTGATCAGTGTGGAATTGATGAGCGGTTTCAGCCGGAAATAAGAGATCACCACGAGCAACAGATAGAGCGCTATAATGACGATCCCAATCACGCCTTCCCTGCTGTCAATGCCAAATGAAGTAACGCACACGAAAAGAAGCAATAGTGCAAGCACGATTGGAAGTACGATAAGCGTATATAATTTATGCTTCAATGCTTTTTCTTCATTCATCTGTCCAAATCTCCCGATCGATCTTTTTTGTCCGTCATTTATGCAAGCTGATTCAAACGCTCTGTCACCTGCTCATATGTTTCCTGATATTTCTTCAGTTTGTTTCTTTCTTCCTCAACCTTTGCGGCAGGCGCTTTATCGACGAATTTCGGATTGGCAAGCATTCCGGAGGCGCGCTTAATCTCTCCCTCCAGCCGTGCCTTTTCCTTCGTCAGTCGTTCGATCTCTTTTCCGATATCCACAAGCTCCGCAAACGGGATATAAAGAACTGCGTCATGAATAACGACGGATACCGCGTCCTCTGCAATGTTTTCTTTATCCGCCTGTACGGATACTTCGGATGCATAAGCAAGCGTTCCGAAAAAATTCCGGCTTGCTTCAAAAATACGGCGTACATCTTCTTTCTCGGAAACTACGAATACATTTGCTTTCCGGCTCGGCGCTACATTCATCTCGGTACGGATATTCCGGATGCCTCTTACGGCTTCCTTGATAACATCCACATCCGCTTCTTCCTTGCGGAATGAATAGTCCTCCCTGTAAACCGGCCAATCGGAGATCATAATGGATTCCTCATCCGTTAAGGTACAGAATATTTCTTCCGTAACAAACGGCATATAAGGGTGAAGCAGTTTCAATGCTTCTGTAAGCACCGTCTTTAATGTCCAGAGAGCCGCCGCCTTTGTCTCGTCTGTTTCACTCCAAAGACGCGGTTTTACCATTTCAATATACCAGTCGCAGAATTCCTCCCAGAGAAAATCATAAATCTTGGAAGCTGCGATTCCCAGCTCGTACTTTTCCATGTTATCCGTAACACTCTTTGCAAGATCATTCATCTTGCTGAGGATCCATTTATCCGGGAGTGTCAGAGCCTTCGGATCAAAATTGGAAATATCTGCTTTTTCAATATTCATCAATATAAATCTGGATGCGTTCCAGATCTTATTTGCAAAATTCCGGCTTGCTTCGATCCGCTCCCAGTAGAAACGCATATCGTTTCCCGGCGCATTTCCGGTGATCAGCGTGAAACGAAGAGCGTCTGCTCCGTATTTATCGATAACTTCCAGCGGATCAATTCCGTTTCCGAGGGATTTACTCATTTTCCGCCCCTGATCGTCCCTTACCAGTCCATGGAACAGGACGGTATGAAACGGCAGTTTGCCGGTCTGCTCTAACGATGAAAATACCATCCGGATCACCCAGAAGAAAATGATGTCGTATCCGGTTACCAGCACATCCGTCGGGAAGAAGTAATCAAGATCTTCCGTCTGCTCCGGCCAGCCCAGCGTGGAGAACGGAGCAGACGGAAGATCTGCTCCGGCCAGCCCAGCGT
>CANRMC010000066.1 GCA_947631605.1 uncultured Lachnospiraceae bacterium | reverse complement strand
CGCCATGACGCCATACAGTGCCTTGGCAGGCGGGCGGCTCTCCAAGCACCCCGGTGAAACATCCAAGCGGCTGGAGCAGGACGCCTATGCAAAGTTCAAATATGACGCCACAGCGGAATCCGACGGCAGGATCATTGCACGTGTTGCAGAACTTGCTGACAAACGCGGCGTCTCCATGACGGAGATTTCCCTCGCGTGGCTTTTGACAAAAGTGACCGCCCCGGTAGTGGGTGCAACAAAATTCTCCCATGTGGAAGGTGCGGCAAAGGCAGTTGATTTGGAACTGACGCAGGACGAAATCGACTATCTCGAAGAATTGTATGTGCCTCATGCCTTAGTCGGCGTGATGGCGCAAAACGGCAAACAGAAGGCCGGAAATGTAGTGTAATAAGGAGGATCATACCATGGAAAAAATCACACAAACCGCAGGAAGAAATCAACTGGGCGACTTCGCGCCGGATTTTGCCCACTATAATGATGACGTTCTTTTTGGCGAGAACTGGAACAACCAGGACATTGACCTGAAAACCCGGTGCATCATCACCGTCGTTGCGCTGATGTCCTCCGGGATCACCGACTCGTCGCTGACGTATCATCTGGAAAACGCCAAGTCACACGGCGTAACGAAAGCGGAAATTGCCGCCATTGTAACCCATGTCGGTTTCTACGTCGGCTGGCCAAAAGCGTGGGCGGTGTTCCGGTTGGCGAAAGACGTTTGGAACGAGACGGAGCCGGAGCTGACAGAGAAAGACCGGTATCAAAATACCATCCTTTTCCCTATCGGTGCACCAAACGACGGTTTTAAGCAGTATTTTATCGGGCAAAGTTACCTTGCTCCGGTTTCCAAAGAACAGGTGGGCATTTTCAACGTGACCTTTGAGCCGGGTTGCCGGAACAACTGGCACATCCACCATGCCGACAAAGGCGGCGGACAAATTTTAATCTGTGTTGGCGGACGGGGTTACTATCAGGAGTGGAACAAACCTGCCATAGAGATGAAACCCGGCGACTGCATCAACATTCCCGCAGGCGTTAAACACTGGCACGGCGCCGCGCCGGATAGCTGGTTTAGCCATCTCGCTATCGAGGTGCCGGGAGAAAACGGCTCCAACGAATGGCTGGAGCCGGTGGATGATAAGCAATATGGATGTTTGAAATAATAAAAAAACAGGAGCCTTATTCAGTCCTATAGAGGGACTGAATAAGGCTCCTGTTCAGAAGAAAAACGTCACGTATAATACTTCCGCTTCTTTCTTTTTATTTTCACTAATTTTTATTTTTAACATATCTCTGATTTCTGCTGTTAGGCTTATCCGGAATTGTCATGCTGATAAGCTTGCTTTCTATCGCGGGGCGCAGATAATTTCTACGGAAACCCTCTCTCGATCTCAACCCCAGCTTTTCCATAAGGTCTTTGCCAGTATAAGAAACATCGTATTCCATCACAGAAAGCAGCTTTTTCATACTTTCAGAGAGACATTTAGCATCCTCGTCATTTTGAACCAAAATACTATCTAATATTTCATCAATTTGAGACAGCATAAAATGAATAAAAAATGTAGAGGAGCCATCCACATGACATCTGGCAATCGCATCATAGTATTCATTCTGAAACTTCTCAATCTGACTCTCAATCGGAATGTATTCAAATATCGGTTTCCATTTAGAAAGTATAGCAGTATGCCATAATCTTGCAATTCTCCCATTCCCGTCAGAGAATGGATGAATGAATACAAATTCATAATGGAAAACGCTGCTTAGAATCAATGGGTGGATGCTGTTTTGCGCTTCTTTCATCCAATGAAAAAGGTCATCCATCAGCTTAGGAACCAATCGTGCAGGCGGTGCCATAAAGATGCACCGATCGCCATTAAATACACCCTCCTCTCCCTCACGAAAGCTGCCAGATTCCTTCACAACATACATTGTCATAATACTATGAAAACGTTTTAAATCTTTTAGACTATAAGGATTTATTTCGGAAATCTTCTCATAAGCGGCATATGCATTTTGAACTTCCTGAATTTCTTTCTGTGTGCCCAATACAGGTTTACCGGCAATTACATCTCTAACCTGTCCCAAGGAGAGAGAATTTGCCTCAATTTTCAGAGAAGAATGAATGGATTTGATTCGGTTATTTTTTCTTAAATACGGTTTTGTTTCCAGACTGCTGATTACCGTAATGCTGCCGATTTTTTCTGAAATAGATGAAACTAATGATAGTATCTCATTCGTGATTGTAAAAGGCGGATTATAATTCTTCATGAATACACCTCCATGACTTGCGTACTATCTTGCGTACTATCTTGCGTACTATCTTGCGTACTTTTCTTCTCTATTATACAACAAGCCGCCAAAAATTCAATTCTTATATCTATTTATCAGCAGAATAAACCAGAAAGCGGCTAGGCATTATAACACCAAACAATTCCGACACCGCCCAACAGCAATGGAACACGAAAATCGGCAACAATTATCCTAAGCCACACAACATTCCTACCAGTCTTACCAGAAAGGCAGCAAGCCATGCGATCAAACATTGTCCGATCACAACCGCAAATGCCCATTTCCCTCCAAGCTCTCTTTTAACGGAAGCAACCGCTGCCACACATGGCGTATAGAGCAGACAGAATACAAGCAGACTTACTGTTGCAAGCGGGGTCAGAACCGCCGCCAGAGCGTCTGTTGTATGAAACAGAACAGACAGCGTGGAAACCACACTTTCCTTTGCCATAAAACCTGTGATCAACGCTGTGGAAATCCTCCAATCCCCAAGTCCCAAAGGCGCAAGCAGCGGAGCAAGCACTCCGGCTACCGTTGCAAGCATACTCTTCTGCGCGTCATCTACAATATTCAGTCGAAAATCGAATGTCTGCAACAGCCAGATAATAATTGTCGCAACAAAAATGATAGTAAACGCTCTCTCCAAAAAATCCTTCGCTTTATCCCAGAGTAGGTGTCCGACATTCTTTGCCCCCGGCAGACGGTAATTTGGCAGTTCCATTACAAACGGCACTGCCTCGCCTTTAAAGACTGTTCCTTTCATCAGAAATGCCATCAAAATTCCCAGGATCATTCCCGTAAGATACAGGCTGATCATAACCAGCGCACCATGTTTTGGGAAAAATACCGCGGTAAAAAAGCCATAAATCGGTACTTTCGCAGAACAACTCATAAACGGAGTCAGAAGAATCGTCATCTTCCGGTCCCGTTCCGACGGCAGGGTTCTCGTCGCCATAACGCCCGGAACTGTACAGCCAAATCCGATCAGCATTGGAACGATACTCCTTCCGGACAATCCGATCCGCCTCAAGAGCTTGTCCATAACAAAAGCAACTCTGGCTATGTATCCGCTGTCCTCCAAGAGAGAAAGAAAGAAAAATAAAACGACGATAACGGGCAGAAAACTTAATACACTTCCTACCCCTTCAAATATTCCGTCAATGATCAGAGAATGAATAACTTTGTTGACATGAACAGAAGTAAGAAAACCATCCATACAGTTTGAAAGAACATCCACGCCCTTTTCCAGCAGCCCCTGTAACCATGCTCCGATCACATTGAAGGTCAGCCAGAATACCAGCATCATAATACCTATAAAGCAAGGAATCGCGGTAAATTTTCCGGTCAGGATCTTATCAATTTTTGCGCTTCTTTCATGTTCTTTACTCTCGTGCGGTTTTATGACAGTCGCATCACAAACGTCCTGAATAAAGGAGAAACGCATATCAGCAATGGCAGCAGCGCGATCCATTTCGCTCTCTTTTTCCATCTGGCAGATAATATGCTCTAACATTTCTTTTTCATTCTGTTCCAGTTCCAGAATGTTCAGAATCTCCTCGTCTCCTTCTGCCAGCTTGCCTGCGGCAAAACGGACGGGAATACCAGCTCTTTTCGCATGATCCTCGATCAAATGCATAATGGCATGCAGACATCTGTGTACTGCGCCTCCATTCTTATCCTCTCTGCAAAAATCAATTCTGCCGGGACGCTCCTGATACTTTGCAATATGGATCGCATGCTGTACGAGCTCTTCAATTCCTTCATTTTTTGCTGCGGAAATCGGAACAACAGGAATGCCCAGCATATTCTCCATCTCATTAATCTGAATGGAACCGCCGTTTCCACGCACTTCATCCATCATATTGAGCGCCAGAACCATCGGTATATCAAGCTCCATGAGCTGCATGGTAAGATAGAGATTTCTCTCAATGTTGGAAGCATCCACAATATTGATGATCCCCTTTGGGTGTTCATTGAACAGAAACGATCTTGTGACGATCTCCTCACTTGAATACGGAGAAAGGGAATAAATACCCGGCAGATCTGTAATCATGGTATTGCTATATCCCTTTATCACGCCGTCTTTTCTGTCTACAGTAACGCCGGGGAAATTGCCTACATGCTGATTCGAACCGGTTAGCTGATTAAACAGCGTTGTTTTTCCGGAGTTTTGATTTCCTGCCAGAGCAAAAGTAAGAACCGTATCATCCGGCAACGGGTGTTCGGTCGCTTTTACATGGTATTTACCGCCTTCTCCAAGGCCCGGATGCTCAATATGTTTCTTAATTTCCTTTTGGCTGTTCTCTTTTGCGGCAGAAACCGCATCCTGTACCTGTTCGATCTCAATTTTCTCTGCATCCGCTTTTCTCAAGGTCAGTTCATAACCATGCAGCATAAACTCCATCGGATCTCCCAGCGGTGCGTATTTTACCAATGTGATATCCGTCCCCGGAATCACGCCCATATCCAGAAAGTGTTGTCTTAATGCGCCCTCACCGCCAACGGAAGTAATAGTCGCCTTTTTTCCAATTGGTAATTCTTTTAATGTCATTTTTATCTTCACCTTTATGTCACGATCAGATATTCTGGTCTTTTTCTTATCATAATCGATTCCGGTCGAAAAGACAATTCCGTTTTCGGACATTTGGGATTACTTATCTTTACCCTCAAAATAATTCATAAAGCACATAACAATGGCAAACAAAATCCCCGCTATCGGCCAGACCATCCACGTCGTTCCCCAATCCGCCGTCAAAAAACTCCATGTGAGAAATACTACGGTCGCACTCAGCCAGTATATTGTCGAAACGGTTTCCCTGACGCGGATTCTCTCTTTATTCCGAAGTGTATAGTCGCCCTCTTTCAAAAGTTTCTGCATACTTGCCCAGCGAACGCCTGCTATCACAAAAAACACGACTCCGATTCCGGCAATAAACATCATAATGGCAAGCATAACCGAAGCGAAAAAATCATCTTCCATAATAGATCCGATAAAAAGTGGTATCGGAGATACTACAGAAAGGCAGGTGCCAATGACGTTGTACTTTATATAGGTACTTCTATATGCCTTTTGCCGTTCCTTCACCATACCAGTAACGCCATATTCCGTTTCAAACGGTTCTTTATCAATGAACTCGTATGGCGCATTTTTGAAACCGCAGAAGGTAAATATAGCTACTGCCACAGCAACGATCGCCAGCAAAGCGGTAAGCCCGATCCCTCCGGCAAGATTCTCAGAAAAGCGGTTTCCCGTCGCCTCCGACAGACTACCCAAAAGAAGAAGCGGGATCACAGAGAATATACACAGAAAGGAAGCGGCAGCAATACGGCTGGCGGCGTGCTTTCGCCATTCCAGAAACTCGTTTGCCTGTGTAAGTGTGATACGCCTTATGGAAGAATGTTCCGCTTCCATTGTAAATTCCTCATTTTCCATTTCATCTTTGAGCAGATAGTCAGTCGTTACACCGAAAAGGCTGCTGAGCATTAAAATTTTTTCCAGATCGGGCACTGTCTGTGCGCTCTCCCATTTGGAAACCGCCTGTCTGGATACCTGCATTTTTTCTGCAAGTTCTTCCTGTGACCAACCATTCTTTTTCCTTAGATTCATAATCTTGTCTGCTAAAATCATTTATCTTTCCTCCACACAGATTCGTCGCCGGCCTTTCGACCGTCCGCATGAAAATCATAGTTTATTTTATGGTTGCATACTACCAAACGGCGGCTGGAAATCTGTCAACTCACGGTTGCTTTTGATGTAATTCCTTATTCATTTTGGCATCTTTTCTTCGAACTGCAATCACAATGATGCAGCCGGTAATATTGGTTAATAAAATGATCAGAACATCCAATGCGGATACTGTAACAATGGAATCAAAAAAATCCGGTGCGATCTTTCCGATATTTACAGCTAAATAATATTCTTCACCATTGATCTCGACTTCCCCATCATAGTTATCTGACGATTGCCGATAAAATTTGACCGAACGATAATACTTTGATATTGAAGGAATATCAACAGTGGCAGGCACTGCAATATTCAATCCTCCATCCAGAAACGGAGCTTTGTAAAAAAGGTGATAGCCGCTGACCGTTGATTCATAATCAATGCCTCCCTCAGCAGTACCATACCGATCCTCCAATTTCTTTCCATAAATGCTGTTTGCAAGAAACAAAACGAGCATAAGGCAAAGCACACTATATGTAACAATGTAAGCGACCTTCAAATTCTGTTTGATTTTCCCCTTCGCCATGAAAAGATTAAAAGGCGTCATGCCAATGGATACCGCACATATAACTATTAGACATATAACTACCACTTTTATCCCCCGTAATATTTTTTGTATTATACCATACTGCGCATAAAAAGTGAAAAAGAATACAACTAACTTCAGCGATCTCATATTTCATTTTCCAAAGAACACTTGTCTAATTATTGAGTGTTCGATATAATATATCTGCATTCAAATTATTGTTTTCCAAATCTTATTTTATTTCTTTTTTCAATCTTTAAAAATCACCCACTCACAATTGACAATATGGCATATATGCCATATAATAACGTAAAGGAGAAATATGCCAAAGTTTGAAGTTATTCTTTATGAAAAAGAAAATGGTGTCTGTCCTGTTGAGGATTTCATTAAATCTCTTAATGTGAAAATACGAGCTAAATTGATAGGTTTACTTGAATTATTAGAAGAAAAAGGGAACAGTCTCAGAGAACCGTATAGTAAACCCATAGATGATGGCATTTTTGAAATCCGTTGCAAAGTTGCTAATAATAACATCCGAATACTATATTTTTTCTATTATAGGGGAAAAATAGTACTAACAAACGGTTTTGTTAAAAAAGTGAAAAAAACGCCGGCTGAGGAAATACGATTGGCGAAAGAACGCAGAGCAGATTATATAGAAAGGATTGAGAAGATATGAAAACTTTAAAACAGCTTAAAGATGAACAGATGCAGGATCCTGAATTTGCCAAAGAATATGAAAATATTCAGCCGGAGCTTGATGTGATCAGGGCAATTATTGATGCAAGAACATCTCGGAATATCACTCAGAAAGAACTTGCCGAACGTACCGGCATTCATCAGGCTGATATCAGTAAGTTAGAAAACGGAACCAGAAATCCTTCTGTGAATCTGTTAAAAAGATTAGCAGAAGGAATGGATATGGTTCTTAAAATCGAGTTCGTCCCTAAAGAAAATATTTAATTTGCGGCATACCTAGGGTTAAATGCAGACATCCCCCAGTTCGACAGGTATAACTTTCCTTAAATTCTCCAGTGTAGTCTCCACCTGATAACCGATTTTTCCGCCGCTGAATAAAATCGTATCAAAGTCTTCCGCAGATTTATCAATAATCGTCTTATACTGTTTTTTCATTCCAATCGGCGAGCAGCCGCCGTGTACATATCCGGTAAGCGGCAGGAGTTCCTTTGCTTTCAGCATTTCGATATTCTTTTCCCCAACCGTCTTCGCCGCCTTCTTCAGATCCAGTTCCCGCTCGACAGGCACCATGAACACATAATGCTCTCCGCTTCCTGCTGTTGTTACCAATGTCTTAAATGCCTGCTTCGGATTTTCTCCGAGCGCCGTCACAACTTCTACGCCGCTGACTGCGTCTGTATCGCCGTAATAGTGCGCGGTATATGCGGCCTTCTTCTGTTCCAGCACCCGCATCACATTTGTTTTTTCTATTTTTTGTTTCTTGTCGCCCATATGCTTTTCCCCTTTACGCTTTTACGTTTTCCTTTCCCATATACATTATACTGTTAGGAATTATATTATATCATAGTTTCCACGAAAGAACAGAAAAGCATGAATAATAATCCGTTTTTTAGAAAAACTATAGGAAAATGATGACTGAAAAAGGAGAAAATTCATATGCTCTTAATCCAAAATGGACTTGTCTATACCATGGAAGCGGAATATCCGGTTTATGTTGATATCCTGATCAAAGATGGAAAAATAGAAAAAATAGCTGAAAAGATCACTCCGACCGAAGAAATGGAAACCATTGATGCAAATGGTAAATCTATATATCCGGGATTTATCGACGCCCATAGCCATATTGGAATCGCCCAGGAACGAATAAGCGAACAGGTTGATCTCATCAACGAAACAACAAAACCTGTCACTCCGCAGCTTCGTGCCATTGACGCGATCAATCCGATGGACAGCGCATTTCATAATGCTTTAGCGGCAGGAATCACAGGTGTTATGGTCGGACCGGGAAGCTCCAATGCCATCGGCGGACAATTTGCATTTATTAAAACGCATGGAAGACGGATTGACGATATGACTGTACTGGCTCCCGCAGCCATCAAAATAGCATTTGGAGAAAATCCTTTGACAAATTATGGAACGAGCGGGGATATGCCGTCCACACGCATGGGAATTGCGGCGCTGATCCGTGAAGAATTATTTCGTGCAAGACAATATTTTGAAGAAGACTCCCCAAAGGCGGATTTTCGAATGGAGAGCTACAGGGAATTATTTGAAGGAAAGATTCCTTTGAAAGCTCACGCCCATCGGACTGATGATATTTTCACTGCGATCCGGATTGCAAAAGAGTTTGGATTAGGTCTGACCTTAGATCATTGTACGGAGGGACATCTGATCACTGAAGAAATTGCGGAAAGCGGATATCCTGCTATCGTCGGTCCTTCCTTTACTTCCCGTTCAAAAGACGAGGTGCGCTTAATGGATTTCAAAACAGCAGGAATCTTGCAGAAAGCAGGGATTACCGTTGCTCTTACAACAGACCATCCGGTTTCCCGTATCCAGTACCTTCCCTTATGTGCGGCATTCGCTGTTAAGGAAGGTATGGATACTATGGCGGCACTCCGAGCCATTACCATTGACGCTGCCCGTATCTGCCGCGTGGATCATCGGATTGGAAGCATCAAGACCGGAAAAGACGCTGATCTAGTCATATACAATGGAAATCCATTGGAAGTGAATTCTTCCGTATTTGCAACACTGATAGATGGAAAAATCGTCTGGTCCAATTAATCATCTTTAAATAGATGCATGGAAAAAATTGAAATTACCAGTATGCAAACAAGATTCCGGCAAGCGGCGATAACACGATCATGATAATGGAAAAAGTAAAAGATTCCATTGAAATCAATGTTGCCCTCTGTTCTGACGGGAACATTTCCTGCAAAATCGCATTCGTTCTTACCTGAAGTGCATCATCGCTAAGTGCAGCAAGAAAACCGCCTGCGGTCATAATCAGATAAATTCCGGAATGTTCTAACAGTACTCCTGATAAAACCAGTAAAGCAGTAACCGTAAACAAATACCAATATCTGACTTTTTTCCATTTCAGTATGATTTTCGCACCGAATATACCACCCAGTTCCATTACAAACAGGGCGAATCCAAGCGCCCAATCCGGCATATTTGCTTCCGGTAACTTTGCCTGAAGAAAAAACAGTAATAAAATATCAACCGCTCCCACAAAGGAATTACAAAACATAAATACCATTGCCTTCGTTTCTTTCTTCAAAAAGGCAAGACTTGTCATAAAACAGTCTGCAAACGCCTTTCCGATTGAACAGATTACGTTCCTATCCCTTTGTCTGTTATATGTATATTCCTTCACTTCGGATAACTTTTTTAACACTCCCATTTGCAAAACAACAATTAGAATATCTATGCTATACGCCGCTTTGTATCCGATCAGAAACGAAAAACCGACAGACAGCGTTGACAAACCATTACAGAAACGGTACAGAATCACTTGATTTGAGACATATTTCTCATAGTATTTTTCCTGTGAAACCGTTTTCAGCGAATCATAGGCAAGCGCATCACCGGAACCCGATGAAAAATTATAACTCAGCGCGTGAAATCCCAGAGACATACATATCATAAACAGGTTACAGGAGCATATCATGATGATATTTCCGATCATCTGCATAATACTGCTGACGATCAGCATTTTCTTTCTACCAAATACATCTGCGAGAACACCTGACGGAATCTCAAAGATCAGACTTGTAATATGAAAAACAGTCTCTGCAAATCCGATTTCCAACAGGCTGTAACCTCTCGCCGCCGCCAGTGCCACCCATGCAGCTGTCAGAGACAAATTTTCCAGTGCCGAAGATAAATACAATCTATTTATTTGCTTTTTAATTTGAAACATAAAAAAATCTCCTTAACTATACATTCAAACGGTTAAGAAGATAATGTACAAAATTTTATGAAATTTGCAGATTATGAACGAAATTTATCAAAGATATCATCTGTTTGAAGAAGTTCTGCTGCAAATCTTTCTAAAATTAGGCGCACTATCCCCATAATGAGGAAATGTAAAACCTTTTTTCAGTTGAAGATTTGTCTGTTTCCAGTACATAAACCGAACCTCTTCCTTAAAAACTGCTCAGATAATAGCATAGAAATCTATTTTCTGCAAGCATATTTTACATCAGCATTCTTCTTCATATCTCGGCAACGAAACAACGGTGTAATCATGCTCCATTGCCGGAATTATTTTATCTGTCAGGTCCTTTACAGAGAATTTTATACTTGATGTATTAATACATGGGTGGCAGCCAATTTCCGCTCCCTGTAGAATCTCTTCATCAATTACAAGCCTGACTCTATGCTCCGTATCGTTCATAAGCCCCATTACACTGACGGACCCGGGCGTAATATCAAGATATTTTTCCATATACGCCTCAGCCGCAAAAGACAGGCGGGATACTCCTAACTCCTTCGATAAATCTTTCGTCTTGAATTTCTTATCGCCCGGCATCATCAGCAGATAAAACTGTGTTTCCTGACGATTGCACAAAAACAGATTCTTGCATATCGTTGCCTGCAATGCCCTGTCAATCTCCTCACAGACCTCCATTGTCATTGCTGCTTCATGGTCTACCCTGCTATATGTAATACCTAGCTTATCCAGAAAATCATAAGTTCTTATTTCCTTTTCCAGCCTGTTCTCGCAGTCCAGAGGTCGTCCATTCTTTAATTCCAACATCTCCAATACCTCTTTCATTCTGTCAAATTCATTCTTTTGTACAAGGCTTTTTCCCCGCCCTTTATCTGCGATGATCTGTATTAATCATATTATATATGTTTTCGATAATAAGTAAAGAATCACTCTGGCGATTTTTTATTTTCGCCAGAGCGATTCTATCATGTTTGCGTCCTCAATATGTTATTTCTTTAACGCCTGAACCTTCTTGGAATGGTAAAAAATAAAACTGAAAATACTGCCCAGAATTCCGGTGCATAAAAACATAACCGCCATTCCGGTTCCCGGTCCATTTCCCACAAGCAAATGCAAAAATCCCGAACCGGCATAATTTCCATTCATATACGGTTCAAATACATAGTCCGCCAAAAATCCTCCCAATAGGATTCCCAGCGGTATCGTGCTGAACTGAATAGCATTCCGTACAGAAAAAATCCTGCCCTGCATCTGTTCCGGAATCAATTGATACAGAATCACATTTTGTCCGGCGTTAATAAACGGAATCGGAAAACTTGCCATAAAACCTGCCAGCGTCCATAAAACCGGATTCTGTCCGATTCCCATCAGCAGATCTCCGAATAAAAACGATATACCTGCGGAAACATAAATTGCCTTTAAAAAATCTTTTGGTGTTTTCCCTGCGGAAACCAGTATTCCGCCTAATACCCCGCCGATTCCCATAAAAGCATTCACGATCCCCAATGCGAAATGATCATCGCCGCTTCTCGCAAGGATCATAGGAGACAGGATATTTTCATACGTCAATCTGGAAAAGAAATTCAGCATTGCCATTGTCAGGATCACCAGCATGATTCCCCGGTTCCGAAGCAGGAACCCATAGCCTTCTTTCCAGCCCTTAAGCATGGAAGCGGAGGTTTCTTTTCTGTCGCGCTTTTCCGGTATACGGATGTAACATAACAGGATCAGAAAAGCAAATACAAAACTCACAAAATCGATTGCAAGGATATACCCCAGTCCGCCAAATGCAAAAATGGCAGCGGAAAGCACCGGTGCAAAGATAGCGATCAGGTTTTCGGAAAACGAAACCATACCGCTCGCATTTGAGATCTTATCCTTTGGCACAAGGATCCCGACAGCCACGCTGGACGCCGGCGACTGAAACGCATTCGCAAATCCGATGACGCAGTTAATAAAATAAATATGCCAGATCTGCAATCTGTTGCTCAGTAATAATACAAACACAAATACCGTACAGCAGGCAGCCGCACTATCAGATACCAGCATAATCTTCTTTTTATTATGCATATCCACAAATGCGCCCGCGAACAGACTGACAATTACATAGGGCACATAGTTACAAAATGACAGAAGCGATACCGTCATTGCGGAATGTTTTATGGAATACACCCACAGGATCAGCGCGAAGCCTGTCATTGCGCTGCCCAGTTGTGAAACAGACTGGCTAAGCCAGAATACAATATATTTTTTAAAATTTTGGTTCATTGAATCGTCTCCTTATAGTTTATTTTACCTATAAGTACAAGATCCAATGTGGACGGAAAAAATTACCTCTGCACAAGTTTCGTCCTGACACCAGACCTTGTACAGAGTAAAACATCTAATTGAATGAACCTATGACACAACATATAAAACTCCTTCTTCTAAAACCTGCCTCGACCGTTAGCTTGCGTGAGATAAAGAAGCAACAGAAGTGTAAAAAATTTTGCCGTTCCCGTCCGGCGTTCCCCAGCGCCGGA
>CANRMC010000065.1 GCA_947631605.1 uncultured Lachnospiraceae bacterium | reverse complement strand
CACCAACCAGGATAATATCCGGGTCCTCACGGAGTGCAGCACGAAGCGCATTGTCAAAACTCAGGGTATCCATACCCAGTTCCCGCTGGTTTACAATTGATTTCTTATGCTGGTGGATATACTCGATCGGGTCCTCCAGCGTTATGATATGCTCTGTCAGATTTTCATTCGCTTTATTAATAATAGAAGCAAGTGTCGTCGATTTACCTGAACCGGTCGGTCCCGTTACCAGAACCAGTCCTCTCTTTTTCTTATATAATTCTACGACCGATGGCGGAAGTCCCAGCTTCTCCGGTCTTGGGATGACCGTATCGATCTTTCGGTATGCAGCCGCCATATTTCCACGATCCATAAATACGTTTACACGGAAACGCGCGGCGTTTGGAACGGAATATGCGAAGTCGCATTCTCCCCGGTCCTTTAAGATCGCTTTGTGGCGTTCGGTCATGGTAGACGCGATGCTCTCTGCTGCATCCTGCGGAGAAAGCGGATCCACATCCACATCGATCAGATTACCGTTGATACGGAGTTTTGGCGGGATATTGGCTGCGATATGTATATCGGAGGCGTTTTTCTCCGTAGCCATCGTCAGCAGTTCGTTCATATCTATCATCTTTGTTGTCCCATCCTTTCAATATATAATATTTTAAATTCCGGATATTAATACTCATCTCCGGCTTCATATACGATTTTCTTCATTTCGCCGATAGAGGTAATACCGTTCATAACGTGCTTGGCAGCACCCATCTTCAGCGTCATCATGCCTTCTGAGAGCGCCTGTTTCTCGATAACGTCCGCCGTTGCGCCCTTTGCGATAACTGCCTGCAGGCTTCTGGATACCGGCATCATTTCATACACGCCGATACGTCCTGAAAAACCGGTGTCATTGCAAAGCGGGCATCCGGTCGGTTCGTAGATAACTACGTCCTCATCCGCCGGTGCGCCGAGTACTACCTTCTCGTCATCATCCGCCAAACGCGGCTGTCTGCATGCCGTGCAGAGACGTCGTACCAGACGCTGTGCGATAACGCCTACCAGGGCGTCACCGATGATATACGGCTCGATTCCCATATCAATGATACGGGTAACGGTGGAAGCTGCAGAGTTTGTATGCAGTGTGGATACTACAAGGTGGCCGGTGATAGCTGCCTGTACGGCAATCTGCGCTGTCTCACCGTCTCGAATCTCACCGATCATGATGATATCCGGGTCCTGACGCAGAATAGAACGAAGGGCTGCTGCGAAAGTCATCTCCGCCTTTACATTTACCTGAACCTGATTGATACCGTCGATATTTGCCTCGACAGGATCTTCTACCGTAATGATATTAACATCTTCTGTATTCAGCTCACTGAGGGAGGTATAAAGGGTTGTGGATTTACCGGAACCGGTCGGTCCTGTTACCAGGATAATACCATGCGGGTTACTTAAGATACCGTCGAATACCTTAATTTCTTCCGGTGAGAATCCAAGACCGCTCTTTGGTTTGGTAAGACCATCCTTCGAGGTGAGTCGCATAACCGTCTTCTCTCCATATACCGTAGGAAGCATAGATACACGGACATCATACTCTCTCCGGTCAACCATGATGGAAATACGACCGTCCTGCGGTTTTCTCTTTTCTGCAATATCCATGCCGCCGATAATCTTGATACGGGCGGAGATTGCGGAAAGCAGACTGTAGTCGTAGGTCATAACCTGCTTCAGAGCACCGTCTATCCGGTAACGGACACGGACATTTGTCTCCATTGGCTCGATATGAATATCGGAAGCCCTCTGTCTTACGCCGCCTTCCATGATCTGATTGACGAGAAGAACGATCGGGGAGCTTTCGATATCTTCGTTCAGCATATCCGTTTCTTCTTCGGTAAGCTCCTGTGACTCCCGTTCTTTCCGGTACTGCTCAGCTGCCTCCATGGCCTGCTGGCTTCCGTAATATTTACCGATAGCGTCGTTGATGTCGTCTTCAAAGGCAAGCAGCGGTTCTACCTGTAAGCCGGACAGAATACTGATATCATCCACTGCCACAATATCCATCGGATCTGCCATGGCAACCTTCAAAACATTCGGATTGTCTTCTGCATATCCGATCGGGATCAGTTTATATTTGTTGACAAGGTTTTCCGGAACGATTCTAAGTACGTCATCATCAATCTTACATGTCTTTACTTCTACAAAGTCGATTCCCATCTGGCTTGTCAGAACCGTAACCAGAAGTTCCCGGCTGATAAATCCCAGTTCCAGAATGATATTACCGATCTTACCGCCGTTTTCTTTCTGGTAAGCAAGCGCTTCCTGAAGCTGTTCTTCTGTTATAGCGCCGGCTTCGACAAGAAGGTCACCAACTCGAATCTTTTTTCTACCACCAGTTATTCGCATTCCTATACCTCTCCTTATTTTATTTTTACAGTTGTAATCAATTATACCATATTGCTTTACATAATGAAAGAACAACTATTATTTCGGCAGATTATAAAAAAAAAGCCGCAACAATTACGATAATCCGACAGTTTTTTGTGCAATTTGTATAATGCATGGTGGATAAGCACATTTTTCTTGGTGAAAACATAAAATATATAAATCCCGGAATGAGGTATGGCATGAAGACCTTCAAAAAGCCTTTGTCCTGCGAGGAGGAAAAAAACTTCCTGTCATTGGTAAAAAACGGAGATACCGAAGCCCGGAATCTGCTTGTGGAATACAACCTCCGTCTGGTCGCCCACATCGTAAAGAAATACTCCATGTCATATCATGATACGGAAGACTTAATATCGATTGGCACCATCGGTCTGATCAAAGCTATCAATACCTACGATTCCAGAAAAGGGAACCGGCTTGCCACATACGCCTCCCGCTGTATCGAAAACGAGCTTCTGATGAAGCTCAGACAGGAAAAGAAAATCGCGAGGGAGGTTTCCCTGTACGAACCTATCGGTACGGACAAAGAGGGAAACGAAATCAATCTCATGGACATTATACGAAGCGACGAAGACGAGATTCTTTCGGAGCTTATCGTAAAAGAACAGACCGGACGGCTCAAAGATATCATCCCGAACGTATTGGATGAAAAAGAGCTTCGTGTAATTTCCCTCCGGTACGGACTGTATCAGGATTCCGTTATGACGCAGCGGGAAGTCGCAGAGCTTCTGAACATCTCCCGCTCTTATGTCTCCCGGATCGAAAAAAAAGCACTGCTTAAGCTTCGCAGTGCTTTGCTCTGAGTATCATACCCGGTTCTATTTCTTTTTTCCGGCTGCTTTCCACTTCTACAAAAAGTTTCTGTTTCGGATGAGGCGCCGACGGCATTTCCTTCCCATCCTCATCCAAAATAGATAAGATCCGGCAGACAATATCCGTTCCCCGAAACGGCATAATAGAAACCTCATTCCCTACGGAAAATTTATTTTTCTGTTCCAGGATCAGAAGCCCGTCTTCTGTCAGCGCTTCCACCGTCCCCAGATAGGTATAATTCTTCACATAGGTATTACTGTCATAAATCTGCGTCTCATAATCCGGCTTTCCAAAATAAAATCCTGTCGTGAACTGCCGGTATGTGCAGGCCGCGATTTCTTCTTTATAATACGGAAGATTCTTTTGATAAAGTTCCGGCGACGTCAGGTAATCGTCGATCGCCTGACGGTAGGTACGGGCGGCCGCCGCAACATAAAGGGCGGTCTTCATTCTTCCTTCTATTTTAAAGGAATAGATCCCTGCGTCCAGCATTTCCGGAATATATTCGATCATGCATAAATCCTTGGAGTTAAAGATATAAGTTCCTCTGTCATCTTCTTCGATCGGAAGATACTCGCCCGGACGTGTTTCCTCTACAACGGAATATTTCCAGCGGCACGGGTGGGTACAGGCTCCGTGGTTTGCGTCCCGCCCGGTAAAGTAAGCGCTTAAGAGGCAGCGTCCGGAATAGGAAATGCACATCGCGCCATGTATAAACGCCTCGATCTCAAGGGCGGGATCCGTCTTTTCACGGATCTCTTTTATCTCCGCCAAAGACAGTTCTCTGGCGCAGACGACGCGGGACGCGCCCATGGCGTGCCAGTAACGGAAAGTCATATAATTTGTATTATTTGCCTGCGTACTGATATGGAGTTCCATATCCGGCAGGATTTCCTTTGCCAGCATGAATATGCCGGGATCGGAAACAAGAATCGCGTCAAAGCCCAGATCTTTAATGTCATAAAAATAAGAACGGACGCCTTCAATATCATAATTATGCGCGTAGATATTGACGGTAAGATAAACCTTTACATTCCGTTCATGTGCATAGCGGATCCCCTGCTTCATCTCCTCCAGCGTAAAATTATCCGCTTTCGCCCGAAGTCCGAAACTTCCGCCACCCAAATAAACGGCATCCGCTCCGTAACGGACTGCCGTTTTTAATGTATCCGGACTGCCTGCCGGCATCAGCAATTCTGGTTTTTTCTTTCTATCCATGAAATTCTCCTGTTTGTTCGGAAATGTTTTACATGTTTGTCCGTACCGAGAGCGCTATGCCGTCGCCTACGGAAAGGATCGCCGTTTCCAGACGGCTGTCATTTTTTAATGCGGTAAGATACGCCCGCATCCTGTCATGAATCGTCCGATCCCGCTTGGTTACCAGAAAGTGGGATTCCAGAATCTCGCCTTCCTGAAGGATATTGTCGGATAACAGAATACCGCCCGGCGCAAGAAGCCGCATGACTTCTTCCAGATAATTGATATACTGTCCTTTCGCTGCGTCCATGAAAATAAAGTCATAGGTTCCCGTAAGTTCCGGCAGTATTTTCAGGGCGTCCCCCTGTATGACGGTGATCATACCGGACATTCCAAGGTTTTGGATATTCTTTTCCGCCTCTTTTACACGTTCCCCGTCCATCTCGATCGTCGTGATATGCGTATGGCAGGATGCGTATTTACTCATATATAAGGCGGAGTATCCGACCGCAGTTCCGATCTCCAGAATATTCGCCGGACGTTTCATAAGAAGCAGCAGCTTCAGAAGCTCTCTGGTTTCCTTTCGGATAACAGGAACATGCGCAGCCTTTGCGTTCTCATAAATCTCACCCAGAGTTCCGCCGTCATCTGAATAAAAGGAATTGATAAAGGAGGTGATCCGTTCAAGGTCCTGCATGGTTATTCGTCCTCCTCGTCCTCCGAATCATAACCGCAGATAATATTCAGTATCTCATCATAGGTCATGGAGGAGGACAGACCATACGGCCCGGCTTTTATCTTATTTCCATATCCGCCTACTTTGATCTTGGCGAGCATGACATATTTATCTTCGATCACTCCCGCGTCATAAATGATCTCTGCGATCTCTTTGCTGGAGGAATCCGGCGGTATTTCTACGACCACATAATCCATGGACGCCGGATTTTTTGCGGAGTCTGCAAAAACATCATAGGAAAAATTGAACGCGAAGGAAAACACTCTGATAAACAGGTATAAAATAATAATGTTTACCAATAACCCCAAAGAATAATGGAGTGCTGTCTTGAGTGTTTTTTCCGGATTACTCTGTGATTTCTTTCTTCGTTTTGTACCTGCCATGGAAACCGCTCCTACTCGTCTAAATAATCAAATGTAAGATCTGCCGTGATCTCGGCGAACATCTGCCGCATCAGCCGGCAGAGACTGTTCTCCGCCCGGATATATTCATTCGCAAGGGAATTATGCAGCATTTCATCATAATCCTTTGCAAGCTGTACGACTTCATCATATGGATTATCATCTCCGTAAGTCTGGATCTCGTAACTTTTCTTCTGATACTCTCTTACTTTGGCATACAGTTCTTCATTCGTCTTCAAAGCATTACGGGCATAGATATACTTGCTGTATTCCTTGGAATTTTTAATCATCCTGTTCAGTTGTCGGCTCTCTTTGATCAGTTCGTTCATCCGTTATACCTCTGATATGATCGGAAGGATCATCGGACTCCGTTTTGTCCGCTTCCACAGGAACTCGCTCAGGGAATCTTTGATACTTCCCTTGATCCTTCCCCAATCGGTTATATTTCTTCTCAGACATTCGTCCAGCGCCTCTTCGACTACCAGACGGCAGTCGTCCAGTAAAGACTCCGACTCCCGCACATAGACAAACCCTCTGGATACGATGTCCGGTCCGGCAAGGATCTGATTGCTGTGCTTTTCCAAAGTTACGATCACGATGATCAGTCCGTTCTGGGAGAGGTGCTGTCTGTCACGCAGTACGATATTTCCTACATCGCCTACGCCGAGACCATCCACCAGAATCCCCTGTGCCGGCACACGTCCCGCAATTTCAAATGTATCGTCGGATATATTCAGCACATCCCCGGTTGTAAGGATCTTTACGTTTTCTTTTGGAATCCCCATCTCCACTGCCAGTTCTGCATGACGCTTCAAATGCCGGTATTCCCCATGAACCGGAATCGCATACTTCGGCTTTGTCAGGGCATACATGAGCTTCAGTTCTTCCTGACAGGCATGTCCGGAAACATGCGTATCCTGAAAGATTACATGCGCGCCTTTCATCTCCAGTTCATTGATTACTTTGAATACCGCTTTCTCATTTCCCGGAATCGGATTGGAACTGAAGATTACAACATCCCCCGGTTTGATCGTAATCTTATTATGGAGGGAAGCTGCGATTCTGGACAGAGCTGCCATATTTTCACCCTGGCTTCCTGTGGTAATAAGAACGATCTTCTCATCCGGATAATTCTTAATGCTGTCAATCTCGATCAGGGTATTGTCCGGGATTCTGATATAGCCCAGTTCTGTCGCCGTCTGGATGATATTTACCATGCTTCTTCCTTCGACAACAACTTTCCTGCCGTATTTATAAGCGGAATTAATGATCTGCTGCACCCGGTCCACATTGGATGCGAAGGTTGCTATGATGATCCTGTGGTCTTTATTGTCGTCAAAAAGGTGGTCGAACGTTCTGCCCACCGTCTTCTCCGACTGGGTAAAGCCTGGCCGCTCCGCATTCGTGGAATCCGCCATGAGCGCAAGCACGCCCTTCTTTCCCAGCTCTGCAAACCGCTGCAGGTCGATCATCTCACCAAAGACCGGTGTGTAATCAATTTTAAAATCCCCGGTGTGGATCAGTGTTCCCACCGGCGTATAGATCGCGAGCGCCGCTGCGTCCGCAATGGAATGGTTGGTTTTTATAAATTCAATCCGGAAACATCCCAGATTGATGATCTGTCCGTGTTTTACCACCTTCCGCCTGACATTTGCAAGCAGATTGTGTTCTTTTAGTTTGTTTTCAATAATGCCCATGGTAAGTTTTGTTGCATAAATCGGCATATTGAGTTCCTTTTCAACGTAAGGAATCGCGCCGATATGATCTTCATGTCCATGGGTGATCACAAGTCCTTTTATCTTATCGGCATTTTCCATCAGATAAGTCACGTCCGGTATTACCAGGTCAATGCCCAGCATCTCATCCTCCGGAAATGACAGTCCACAGTCAATTACTATGATACTGTCCCCATACTCTATTGCAGTAATGTTCATTCCAATCTGCTCCAAACCGCCGAGTGGAATGATCTTTACTGGCTGATTGTGTGTTGCTTTCAAAATTATACCTCCAAATCAAAGTCATCCATCAATTCATTAAATATTTTTATCACTGCTTCCAGTTCGTTCTCATCCGAAATTTCTACATAAGAAGCGAATTCATCCTCATTCCCGGATTCATCTCTGAGAATCAGGAAGCTTCCCTCCTCACTATCCAGGGAATCGGTTACCAGAATATAATTCTTCCCGCCCAGCATTGTCTGTTCAAGGACATAATATTCTTCCTTTCCCTCATCTGTTTCAAACACGATCCGATCCATTTATTTACGCCTTTCCCGTCTGATCAAGATAATTCTGTAATATTATGGCTGCCGCCATCTTGTCGATATGTTCTTTCCGGCTGCCATGCTTAACCCCGTAAGACTCCAATATCCGGTCTGCTTCCACCGTAGTCAGCCTTTCATCCACCAAAACAACAGGAAGGCCTGTCCGTCGTTCCAGCGCTTCCTGAAAAAGCTTTGTATCTTCCGCCCGTTCTCCGTCTGTATTGTCCATTTTTTTCGGATATCCCAAAACAATCTTCGTTACCTGATATTCCGCGATCAGCGCCTCAATCTGTGCATAAGTCTGTCTGAGTTTGTCCGGTCTTTTCCGTTCAATCGTGATATAAGGCTGCGCGGTCAGCATAAGTTCATCGCTGAGTGCAACTCCGACTGTCTTCGTTCCGTAATCCAATCCCATGATCCTCATCGAAAATACCTATTTTAATTTCGTTTCGATATAATGTTCGAGCAGCACCTCGATCAGTTCATCCCGTTCCGCCTTCATGATCAGGCTTCTGGCATTCTTATAACTGGTGATATAAGTAGGATCTCCGCTCATAATATATCCTACGATCTGGTTGACCGGATTGTAGCCTTTTTCGGAAAGTGCTTCATATACCTTTTCCAGAATATCCGGTACTTCTATCATAGTGTCCTTTACAATGTTAATATCCTGCGTACTCTGTGTACTCATTTCATCACGTCCTTACACACATATATCGTTTATTTTAATATACTTGTACTAAAATAGCAAGTATTATTCAAATTGGAAGCTGAACTGACTGGTTTCCGGTAAATCTGACAATATTCCAAGCTCCGCCATTTTTTCTACGGTTGTCTTGGATATTTTTGCCCGTGTGCGGATCTCGTCCTGCGACAGAAACGGTGCCTTCGCCGCTTCTTCTTTTAACTGTGCGGCCGCTTTTTCTCCCATGCCGTCGATAGAGGAAAGGCTCGGCATGATCTTTCCGTCCCGTACCTTAAATTCCTTATCATCCGCCTCGTAAATATTGATCGGCTCAAATTCAAAGCCCCGCGCGTACATTTCCTGAACGATCCGCATATCCCGCAGGGTATCCTGTTCTTTCGCCGTCATCTGGTTCTTATCTTTTTTCCGGTATTCGCTTAAGAAATATTCCAGCTTCTCTTTTCCCATGCACATCAGCTCGTAGCTGAAGGCAGAAGCGCGGATCCCGAAAAATGCCGCATAGTATTCCAACGGGAAATTCACTTTGTAATAAGCGATCCGCCATGCCATCATAACGTACGCTGCCGCATGTGCCTTCGGGAACATATATTTGATCTTCTTACAGGACCAGATATACCAGTCCGGAACATTGTGATCCGTCATTTCTTTTTCCCATTCTTCTTTCAGACCTTTGCCTTTCCGGACGCTTTCCATGATGGTAAATGCAAGCCCTTTTTCCAGTCCCATGGAGATCAGATAGATCATAATATCATCCCGGCAGCAGATAGCGGAAGCAAGCACGCATTTTCCCTCCTGTATCAGGGTTTTCGCATTTCCAAGCCAGACGTCCGTTCCATGGGCAAGTCCCGCGATCCGTACCAGATCAGAAAAACTCTGGGGATTTGCGTCAATTAACATCTGCATGGCAAAATCAGTTCCAAACTCCGGGATTCCCAGAGAGCCAAGCGGCGTACCGCCGATATCCTCCGGCTTGATCCCCAGCGCTTCCGTTCCGTGAAACAGCGACATGACAGCCTTATCATCCAGCGGTACGTTCTCCGGATCAAATCCGGTTAAGTCTTTCAGACGCCGCATCATGGTAGGATCATCATGTCCCAGAATGTCCAGCTTTAGCAGATTGTGGTCAATGGAATGATATTCAAAATGCGTGGTGATCTTATCCGTTGACATATCGTTTGCCGGTTTCTGAATCGGTGTGAAGCTGTAGATCTCTTCGTGTTTCGGAAGTACGATCATGCCGCCCGGATGCTGGCCGGTGGTCCTTTTTACACCGGTGCAGCCTGCCGCAAGGCGCTCCATCTCTACTTTTCGTTTTGTAATTCCCCGTTCCTCACAGTACTTCAGCACATAACCATAGGCGGTTTTTTCCGCCAAAGTTCCGATCGTACCGGCGCGGAAGGCTTTTCCCTTACCAAAGGTTTTCTCCGTAAACGCATGGGCTCGCGCCTGATATTCTCCGGAAAAATTGAGGTCGATATCCGGTTCCTTATCGCCTTTGAAACCGAGAAACGTCTCGAACGGTATATCATGCCCCTCTTTGATCAGTTTTGTTCCGCATACCGGGCAGCTGCTGTCAGGCATATCGCAGCCGGACATTCCTACAAAGCTTTTTACAAGCTCTGAGTCAAAATCAACATAGTGACACTTTGGACAGATGTAATGTGCTGGCAGCGGATTTACCTCGGTAATGCCCGCCATGGTCGCAACGAATGAAGAACCGACGGAACCACGCGAACCGACCAGATAACCGTTATTCCGGGAATCATCCACCAGCATCTGGGCGATGATATAAAGAACCGCAAATCCGTTGGAAATGATGGATGTAAGTTCTTTTTCCAAACGTTCTTCTACGAGCTTCGGCAGGTCCGGACCATAGATTTCATGCGCCCGGCTGTAACAGATATCCCTCAGATTCTGGTCTGCATTCTCCATAACCGGAGGCTGCTTGTCCGGACGGACCGGCGAGATCTTTTCTATCCTGTCTGCGATCAGGTTCGTATTTGTAATTACTACTTCCCTTGCAGTATCGGAACCCAGATATTCAAACTCGGAAAGCATTTCTTCCGTCGTCCGGTAGTAAAGCGGCGGCTGGTATTCAGCGTCCTCAAAACCTTTTCCTGTCATGATGATCTCGCGGTAGATCGCATCCTCCGGGTCCAGAAAATGCACGTCGCAGGTGGCAACTACAGGCTTCTGGAAAAGTTTTCCCAGTTCTACGATCCGTTTATTCAGATTCCGGATATCCTCCACTGATTTTACCGGACTATCGCTTTGCCGCAGCAAAAACGCATTATTTCCCTCCGGCTGGATTTCCAGATAGTCGTAGAATTTGACGATCCTTGCAATTTCTTCATCCGGCGCGCCCCGAAGAAGCGCCTGATAAAGCTCCCCTGCTTCACAGGCGGAACCGATGATAAGGCCTTCCCGGTATTTACTGATCAGGCTCTTCGGCATTCTCGGTCTCCGGTTAAAATAATTGATATGGGACTCGGATATCAGACGGTACAGATTCACCCGTCCCACTTCATTTTGCACGAGTATGATCCCATGGTATGTTTTCGCCTTTTTTACTACGTCTGCGGACGCGCTTCCCAGCCGGTTCAGCTCCGCAAGGGTTTCACACCCTTTTGCCCGGATCATTTTCATGAGTTCCATAAAAATCTTTGCTGTCACGTCAGCGTCGTCGCAGGCTCTGTGATGGTGTTCATTTTTGAAACCAAAGTGTTTACACAACCTGTCCAGCGTATATTTTCCCAATTCCGGCAGAAAAATATGGGCAAGCGTCATGGTATCAAGCGCCGTAAGATCATAGCGAAGCTGCAGGCGTTTCGCAAATTCCCTGATAAATCCCGTATCGAAGGAAGCGTTATGGGCAACCAATATTCCGCCTTCACAGAATTTCAAAAATTCCGGAAGGACCGTCTCGATCGTCGGGGCGTTCATAACCATACTGTCATTGATAGAAGTAAGTTTTTCAATATTGTAAGGAATCGGAACTTCCGGATTTACAAATTGTGAAAACCGTCCAAGCTCTTTTCCTTCCGCGTCCACCCGTACGGCGCCGATCTCTATGATCCTGTTATGTTTCGGACTAAGACCTGTGGTTTCTATATCAAAGACAATGTATTCCGAATCCAGCGTCTGTCCGTGTTCGTTCATGACGAGGTCTTTCAGATCATCAACGAAATACCCCTCCACGCCGTATATGATCTTAAAGTCCTCCTCCGGTTTCACCTCATGGTTTGCGATCGGAAACGCCTGCACTACGCCATGATCCGTAATTGCAAGAGCTTTATGCCCCCATTCTTTCGCCCGTCGGATTACTTTTTTTATGTCAACCACACTATCCATATCGCTCATGACCGTATGTAAATGGAGTTCCACCCGTTTTTCCAGAGCATTATCCATACGTTTTTCCCGATAATCCGGAATCCGTTTCAGACCGGTTATGGAGGTAATATTCAACTCTTTTGCATAATGGTCGTATGCCGGTATGCCTTTCAGTTTATAACATTGTCCGATCACAAGTTCTTCATTTAACGCGTCTTTATCCTCCGGCGCGATAAACAGCTTAAACAAAATACTGTCCGTCTGATCTGTCATACATACCTGGTAAAGGATCTTTCCGTTTGCAAGTTCCTTGGTGTCGATTTTAAAGATTTCCCCGCGTATGCAGACTTCTCCGGAATTCTCGTCCAGCGTCCGGATATCAACCGTATCGCCTTCGCAGTTTCTGCCGTAGAAGCAGTCCGGATCGTCCGACGGACGTTTCTTTCTGTTCCACGTTTTGGCGCTCCCCGAAGCTCCGATCCTGTTTTTTCTGCCGCCGGAATGTGATGTTCCTGCATTAGAATCTTTTTTTTCGCTTTCCGGATTTTCGGCGCTGAGCTGTTCGTAACTTCTGGCAACGCTTTCCACTTCCAGCTGCAATGTATGCGCGCTTTCTTCCCGCAGTCTGGTATTCTGTTCCTTTCGGAAGTCGATATATACGTTTACCAGATATCCGAACCGCTCCTGCATGGTATCTTCCAGATATTTTTTGATTCCTCCCGCATATTCTCTGGCGAGAGCGGAATCCTCGACATACAGGGTAATATCCTGCTCTTTACATTCCCATACCGCCCGCTTTAAGATTCGGTAATCAACATTACTTATGGTTTTTATTTCACATAAGAAACTGTCCGTATAAATACGGACAAGTTTTTCTACGTTATACTGCTCGGATAGATGATAGCGTTCAACGATGATAACCCGAAATTCTTTTTCGGAGCTGTATAAGTGTTTTCTCAGCTCCTCTTCCGCTTTCAGGATAATGCTCTTATCAATCAGGTGTTCCGAAGAAATATGTATTTCAATCCGTTTTTTTCCTTGGAACATCGCGATTTTCGTAACCTTCACCTGCTGAAAATATCCTGCAGCAGGTTCCGGCAGGTTCAGTTCCGGAAATACTTCAAAAAATAAGCGTTCATCCAAATCAATCACCCCAATGATCCAGT
>CANRMC010000064.1 GCA_947631605.1 uncultured Lachnospiraceae bacterium | reverse complement strand
CATGTTGTGAAATCATCCAGCACCATACCGCCGGTATCTCCGGAATTGGCATTAAAGCACCAGAAGGTGTGGTTCAGATGATTCTCCTTGATCAACTGGCGCATATATGTCATCCATGTAATATTCGGCTCCGTCATGAAGCCGCCCCACTCGCCGATGAGAAGCGGCGCGATATTTTCTTCCTGAATATAGAACCAGTTGTCATGCCAGCAGTCTTTCATCAGGCTGTCATAATCATAGTCTCCTTCAAACCAAGGCTGCTGATAAACCGTCGGACCGTAATCATGCGGCGAATATACTAATTTATCCTGATATTTTCCCAGATCGACCGGATAATCCGCAACGCCCCGAAGGTTACCGCCCCACCAGTTGAAATAATAATCCTTTTCATCCGTGGAAGAAAAATCCCCATTGGATTTCAGATCCATCGGATAGATTTCGGTTCCCTCCACAAGGATCAGAACTTCCGGATTCTGTTCAAGTACGGCAGCCGCCGCTTTTTCGGCAATATATTTCCAGTTGTTTGCGTCTTTCGAATCGTCCCATTTTGCGGCGTTTGTTCCCTCATACGGCTTTCCATGCGGTTCATTTTTCAGATCGTATGCAATGATCGTATCATCATCTTTGTACCGGTTCGCCATCCACGCAAGCGCCGCCAGATAATCTTCTTCTGAAATCCGCTCCGTATACCAGAGATTTACTGTATGCCCGCTGGCATTCGTCTCCGCACTGTGGATATCAATAATCATTTTCAGACCGCTTGCCCGGAACTGACCCACGATATAATCAAAGATCTGAAGACTGTCCATATCGACCAGATAGTCGTTCGTAGCATGGTTGAAATTAGCTTCCGGATATTCGCCCTTCGACCACTGGAGAATCAGCTCCGCCGAAAACGGGATCCGGACTACGTTAAATCCATGGTTAGCTATTTCCTGAATGGATTGGTTCAGATCGCCTGCCCACAGACCGTCAAACGTATTGGTTCCGGTATTATAACCGAACCAGTTGATTCCGGTAAGCCAGACCTCGTTTCCTTCACTGTCCAGAATCCGGCTGCCGTCTGTGTGCAGCCAGTCATTGGTCGTCGGCTCCGGCACATCCATAGCGCCGTAATCCACCGGACGTTCCACTACAACATCCGAAGAAGGACTTTCGGAATCCGATACTTCTTCTTCCGTCTGCCCTTCTTTTTCTGTTTCTGTATTTTGTTCTGTAGCTGCTGTTTCCTGCGTGACAGGAGTTTCAGCCGACATTTCTTTTTTGTCTTTTTTCTTTTGAATATTCATACCAAGGATCAGTCCCAGTAAAAATGCGATCACAACGCCCTGTATGATAATTACAATTCGAAAAGTTTTATTCATCGGAAATTACCGCCTTATATATGCTTTAATTATAGAGTGCCTCGATCGCTTCCCTGCAGTTGACAAAACATCTCAGAACCTTTTCTGAAAAAGTGCCGCACTCCCCGTTCATGATCATTTCATAAGCCAGCTCCTTGGAATAAGCATTTTTGTAACACCGTTTGGATACCAGCGCGTCATAAACATCGGCAACGGAAACAATCTGTGCGGAAATCGGAATCTGGTCTCCCACCAGTCCTTCCGGATACCCTTTCCCGTCATAACGTTCGTGATGATAGCGGCAGATTTCATAACAGTATTTTGCATATTCCTTATCCTGAATCGAAGCAACTGTCCGGATCATTTCGCTGCCTTTTACCGTATGCTCCTTCATATTCTCGAATTCTTCCCTCGTGAGCTTGCCCGGTTTCAGAAGAATCGTATCCGAAATGGCAATCTTACCGATATCATGCATAGCGGACGCTGCGGAAATGATCTTGATCTCATCATCCGTAAACGACTCCGTATCCTCATAACTGGAATACTCACGGAGTAAAAGTTCGGACAATGCCTGAATCCTCCGGATATGCTCGCCGGATTCCAAATCCCGGTACTCCACGATGGTACTCAGGATATCGATCACCTGTTTATTTACAATATGACGCTTCAGGCGGTTTTCCTCCTGCACATCATCTTCAATATCCGCTATTGCAACGATAAAAGCAGATTCATCATCTTCACAAGGCTGGGCGAAGATCGTGATCTCTTTCCAGCGTACCGTTCCATCCGGCGTCTTGCATTTCGACCGGAACGTATTGATCCCCGGACGCTTCCCTTTGTAGATCAGATCCCTGTTAAAAAACAGATTCTGAAACTGCCGGAATTCCTGCGCACTTAGAACTGACTGCCAGAATTCCTTGATCTCTTCATAGCTTCCGTTATCCTTTATCTGGTTATCCTCGTTATTTTTCAGTACCTGATACCAGTCACGCATCGGACTGACATACACAACCCGTTCGTAAACGCTCGTCATCAGCTGGAAAAAGCGGGAGTTTACATCCTGCATGATGATCTTCTTTTTCTCATCCAGAACATACTCCTCCGGAATGGTCCGGATCACACAGATCGCATGGGACGCGTGCCCCTCTTTATCAAACAAAGGAGTGACATGGATAATTCCGGTCTTTTGATTATGTACATCGTCATAATATTTCATTACGCAGGAGCATTTATTGCTGCCCGCCTGTACCTTCAAAACCAGAGTATGCACAAGCGCCGCATTCTCATCATCCAGATATCCCATTTCCCGAAGCGTTTCGGAAGGATTTGAAAGCCGGTCCGGAATATACGCAAATTCTTCCGGTTTTGAAAGAAGAATTCCTTCATTTGTCGTCAGATCATAATCCATCATCAAGTTATTTTCATTTTTATATTCATCCGAATACTGCTCCGTAAATATGAGGTTTTTATCTTCAACAAGAACCTGAGAATTGGAATCAACAACCAGTCCGACCAGCCCGATCACATTTTTATCATCATCCAAAATCGGTTCTTTGTAGATATCAAAATACCGGAGAACGTCTTCTTCCAATGTTGGCGACAGCATACGGGTTCCGATCTTTTGGTTCATGACATACTGGTCGTCTTCATATAAAGACTGTGCGATCTCCCGGTTGTTCCGCACTTCAAAATCCGTCTTTCCGATCAAACCGCCGCGTTCTGCGCCGTTCAGCTCATCACAGACTCTGCTCGTCATCGTATATCGGCAGTCTGTATCTTTTACAAATACATTTACAGGAAATGCGTCAAAGATACGCTTAAAATAATCATTTTCCCGTTCCAGTTCCGCGATCTTTTCCAGCAGTTCTTCCTGCGTTTTCTGACGCTCCATACGAACACTCCTTTCTTTTATATTTCACGTTCCATAGATAAATCCATTATAATATAAATCACAGATTATGTCACTTATTTTCTGCTTGTTTTTCTCATATTTTCATAGATTTTCCATAGAAAAATCCCGCCGGTTCCAAAAAGGAACCCGACGGGATTTTTATTCGTTCTTATGCAGTCTGCATAAAACTTATTTGTAATTTACGATCTTTCCAAAGTCAGCCTTTAAGGACGCGCCTCCTACAAGACCTCCGTCAATATCCGGCTGCGCGAAAAGCTCCGCTGCATTTCCTGCATTTACGGAACCGCCGTACTGGATACGGACAGCTTCTGCGGTAGCATCGTCATAAATTTCCGCGATACATTCACGGATTCCCTTGCAGACTTCTTCTGCCTGCTCGGTTGTAGCTGTCTTACCGGTACCGATTGCCCAGATCGGCTCGTAAGCGATTACGAGATTCTTTACATCATCGGCTGCTACATCCTTCAGGTCAGACTTGATCTGAAGACGGATCCAGTCCATGGTAACGCCCATTTCTCTCTGCTCCAGAGACTCGCCGCAGCAAAGGATCGGTGTAAGACCGGCTGCGATCGCCTTCTTTACCTTCTTATTCAGCAGACAGTCGCACTCTTTGAAATAATCTCTTCTTTCGGAATGTCCGATGATGACATACTTTACGCCGGCATCCACCAGCATTTCTGCTGAAATCTCGCCTGTGTAAGCGCCCTTATCTTCAAAGTACATATTCTCGGCGCCCACCTGAACGTTCGTGCCTTTTACTGCTTCTACAACCGGTACAATGTCGATGGCAGGTACGCAGTATACAACGTCTGCTTCATCATTTTTTACCAGAGGCTCTAATTCGGCAACCAGTTTCACAGCCTCGCTCGGAGTCATGTTCATCTTCCAGTTGCCTGCGATTATCTTCTTTCTTGCCATTTTACACAAATCTCCTTAAATTTTCTTACTTATCGTTTGCTGCTGCAACGCCCGGCAGTTCCTTGCCTTCCAAAAATTCAAGGGAAGCGCCGCCGCCTGTAGAAATATGGCTCATCTTATCACCGAAACCAAGCTGGTTGACTGCTGCTGCTGAATCACCGCCGCCGATGATCGTTGTTGCGTCTGTCTCAGCCAGAGCCGCAGCAACTGCTTTTGTACCAACAGCAAGCGTCGGGTTTTCAAATACGCCCATTGGTCCGTTCCAAACAACGGTCTTTGCAGTTTTTACAGCTTCGGAATAAAGGGCGATCGTCTTTGGTCCGATATCACATGCTTCCTTGTCAGCAGCCATCTTATCTGCGTCATAAAGAGCGGTCTCAACCGGAGCGTCGATCGGATTCGGGAACTCGTCGATCATTACGGAATCTACCGGAAGAAGGAGCTTCTTTCCTAACTTCTCAGCCTTTTCCATCATTTCCTTACAATAATCAATCTTGGTATCATCTACCAGAGACTTACCGATCTCATATCCCTTTGCCTTCAGGAATGTATAAGCCATACCGCCGCCGATGATCAGGGTATCGCACTTCTCCAGCAGATTGGAAATAACATTCAGCTTGTCCGCTACTTTTGCACCGCCAAGGATTGCAACAAACGGACGAACCGGATTCTCTACTGCATTTCCGAGGAAATCAATTTCCTTCTGCATTAAATATCCGACAACTGCGGTATCAACCAGTCCGGCTACGCCAACGTTTGAGCAGTGTGCTCTATGCGCGGTACCGAATGCGTCGTTTACGAATACGTCGCATAAGGAAGCAAGGTCCTTGCTGAATGCTTCGCCGTTCTTTGTCTCTTCCGGTCTGAAACGTGTATTCTCAAGGAGAATTACGTCTCCGTCCTTCATTGCCTCCACTGCAGCCTTTGCGTTTGGTCCTACAACTTCCGGATCGGCAGCGAATTTTACTTCCTGTCCGAGAAGTTCTGACAGACGTGCAGCAACCGGAGCAAGCGTCTTTGTTTTCTTATCTTCTTCGGTCTTAACTTTTCCAAGGTGTGAGCAAAGGATAACCTTTCCTCCGTCTGCGATCAGCTTCTTAATGGTCGGAAGCGCTGCAACCAGACGGTTCTCATCCGTAATCTTTCCATCCTTTAATGGTACGTTAAAGTCGCATCTGCAAAGAACACGAAGTCCTTTTACGTTAATATCATCGACTGACTTTTTGTTTAATGACATTTTCTATCATCCTCCTATACATTTATTTATTTCCACTTCTCACAAAGTGAAAAAAGAGTCCGGTCCATCCAGACCGGACCCTTTTAGGTCTTGCTAAATTAAAACTATGCTAACTCAGCGAAATACTTGATCGTACGAACCATCTGGCTTGTGTATGAATTCTCGTTGTCATACCATGAAACAACCTGAACCTCATACAGATCGTCAGCGATGTGTGCAACCATTGTCTGTGTTGCATCGAACAGAGAACCGTATCTCATACCGATAACATCGGAGGAAACGATCGGATCCTCATTGTATCCATAAGACTCGGAAGCAGCAGCCTTCATTGCGGCGTTGATTCCTTCCTTTGTAATATCAGAACCCTTAACAACTGCTGTTAAGATTGTGGTAGAACCTGTCGGAACAGGAACTCTCTGTGCAGAACCGATGAGCTTGCCGTTCAGTTCCGGAATAACAAGTCCGATTGCCTTTGCAGCGCCTGTGGAGTTCGGAACGATATTGATCGCAGCTGCACGCGCTCTTCTTAAATCGCCCTTTCTGTGCGGTCCGTCAAGTACCATCTGATCGCCTGTGTAAGCATGGATGGTTGACATGATACCGGACTGGATCGGTGCATAATCGTTCAGAGCCTTAGCCATAGGAGCCAGACAGTTTGTTGTACAGGATGCAGCGGAAATGATCGTGTCATCCTTTGTTAATGTGTTCTCATTTACACTGTATACGATTGTAGGAAGGTCATTGCCTGCAGGAGCGGAAATAACAACTTTCTTAGCACCTGCATCGATATGAGCCTGTGACTTTGCCTTTGATACATAGAAGCCTGTACACTCAAGAACAACGTCTACATCAAGCTGTCCCCAAGGAAGGTTCTTTGCATCTGCCTCTGCATAAATCCTCAGTGTCTTGCCGCATACTGTGATTGTGCCGGCTTCATCATCTGCTGTTACCTGATCTGCATACTGATACTTGCCCTGTGATGAATCATACTTTAACAGGTGAGCAAGCATGGAAGGCTTTGTCAAATCGTTGATTGCAACAACTTCATAACCTTCTGCATCAAACATCTGTCTGAATGCAAGACGACCGATACGTCCAAAACCATTAATTGCTACTTTTACTGCCATGTTTTCAAATCCTCCTAAGTTTTGAATTTAATTTAATACTGCTTTACACAGTAAATGAACTTGGAAAAGCATACACTAATAATAACGTCTTTCCTATCAAATTTCAAGTAGTAATTGGTAAAAAATACAAATTATGTCCCGAAATTAAAGTGGGCAATCCGAAGGTTTTATGATAGAATAAAAACCGCAGGAATTACACGATATAAAATACAGGAAAGGATGATACCCATGATACCGGATTACCATTTACATTCTTCATTTTCCGATGACTGCGATACGGATATTTATGACATGATCCGTAAGGCGGCATCCCTCGGCATGTCCTCCTTCTGCATTACCGACCACTATGACAAGGATTATCCGGTCCATCCGGAGGATTCCTGTACCTTCGATCTGGATATTCCCCGCTATCTTTCGGAAATGCAGCAGGTGAAGCATACTGTTTCCAATGACTTCGATCTGAAGATCGGCATTGAACTTGGCGTTATGCCGGAAACTGCTGATACGCTCGCCGGTTTCGGAAAAAAATATCCGGAGCTGGATTTTATTATCGCATCCTCTCATATTGTCTGCATGGAAGACCCATATTATCCATCCTTTTATGAAGGAAGAACAGAAAAAGAAGCCTACCGCAGTTATTTTGAGGCAATTCTGGAAAATGTCAGCAATTTTCATGACTTCGACGTTTACGGTCACTTAGATTACTGTCTCCGATACGGACCGAATAAAGCCAAATGTTTCAATATAAACGATTATCTGGATATTTTCGAAGCCGTTTTTCAAAAGATCATTCCGGACGGAAAAGGCATTGAGGTAAATACCGGAAGCCTTTATAGGGGACTGGATTTCCCGCATCCGCACAGAAAGATTCTGGAGCTTTATAAAGAAATGGGCGGCGAGATCCTGACTTTGGGAAGTGATTCCCATGATATTAACCATATCGGCTATGCGTTTCCGGAAACGGCAGAACGGTTAAAAGAAACCGGCTTCCGCTTCTACTGTACCTACGAGAAACGAAAGCCGTTGTTTCATACACTGTAAAGACCGTTTTTGCGGAGTTTCCGCATAAATAAAATATATGCAAGGATCAATGCGATCGCCGTCACGATCCAGCTGATCGGATATACCATCATCAGATTGAAGAAGGTCGGGTGCACTCTGAACAGGGTATACACCCATGCGATCCGGATCCCGCATACGCCGAGGAACGTAAGCACCGCGGGGACAAGCGAGTACCCATACCCGCGCATGGCGCCCGACATGATCTCCATAACGGCATTGATACACTCAAATGCCAGTATGAACCGGAGCCTTACGATTCCTATGGAAGCAATCGCCGGATCATTGTTAAATATCTTAAGAAGCGGCACTCCGAATAACAATATAACCAGAGAGACCACTGTCGTAATTCCGACATCCATAAAGAGACTGATCCTGGTTACTTTCCGGCAGCGTTCCAGATTTCCGGCACCGTAGTTCTGCCCCACAAAGGTGGTGCATGCCTGCCCGAAGGAATTTACCAGATAATATGCGAGGATCTCAATGTTAAATGCGGCGGATGACGCTGCCATAACGTCCGATCCCAGCTTATTGATCGCCGACTGGATACACATATTGGAAAGTGAAAAGACCATGCTCTGCAATCCGGCAGGAAGACCGATCATAAGCATGCTTCTCAATTCATTCTTACATATTCTTACTTTCGAAATACGGATCTTTATATGATCCTCCCGTCTGCTGAGAAGCACGAACAATAAAACGGAACTTACCAGATTGGAGATCACTGTCGCTGCCGCAACGCCGTCTGCGGTCATTTTTAATATACAGACAAAAAACAGATTCAGCACGACATTGATCAGTCCGGACGCCACAAGGCAAAAAAGCGGCGTTTTTGTATCTCCCTGACTCCGGAATATGGCAGCTTCGAAATTATATAGGAAAATCACAGGCATCCCCAGAAGATAAATTCTGAGATACGCCAGCGCCATCGGATAGACTTCCGGCGGCACATCCATAAGATGAAGCAGAGGCGGTGCGATCAGCTCGCCCAAAAGCGTAATGCAAAGTCCGCCAAGGATTGAAAATAACACTGACGTATGTACGCACCTTTCAATTCCCTTATCATCTTTCTGTCCCGTAAATCTTGATATAACAACATTCGCTCCAAGTGCAATGCCTACAAATCCGTTTACCAAAAGGCCGATGATCGGACTGTTGCTGCCGACTGCCGCCATGGCGTTCTTGGAGTGTTCCCCTGCAAACTGCCCCACAACCGCCACGTCCGCGGCATTAAATAACTGTTGGAGCATTCCGGTTGCTGCCAGAGGCAGGGCAAATATCAGCAGTTTATTTGTGATACTGCCGCTCAGCATATCCATTCCGGTTCGCTTCTTCAATTTCTACACTTCTTTCTACCCATCGTCACAAAGGACGACTCTCTCATATTTCTCTGATTTTTCTTAAGTAATCTTATTTTTATTATCTTCTTTAGTAATCCTCTTCAGGTTCTTCCTCTCCGATATCACTTTTCGGTTTGGTAAGTCCTTCGATCTTGATCCCGTTTTTCTCTGCATAATCCCAGAGTGCGGCATGAATTGCCTCCTCCGCAAGCAGGGAACAATGAACCTTCACCGGCGGAAGTCCGTCCAATGCTTCCATAACCGCTTTATTTGTTACCTCTAAGGCTTCGTAAATGCTCTTTCCCTTAACGAGCTCCGTCGCCATACTGCTGGTGGCAACCGCAGCGCCGCAGCCAAAGGTCTTGAATTTTACATCCCTTATGATCTGGTTTTCATCAATATCAAAATAAATACGCATGATGTCGCCGCATTTTGCATTTCCTACTGTGCCGACGCCGCTTGCATTTTCGATTTCTCCCACGTTCCGCGGGTTCTGGAAATGATCCATTACTTTCTCACTATACATTTCTTTGTCTCCTCCTCTGTTATTTTCTAATTCTTACGGATAAAATCTTCATATAACGGAGACATATTCCGAAGTTTTTGAACGATCTCTTTCAGACAGTCAACAACGTAATCCATTTCCTCCATGGTATTTTCTTCACCTAACGTCAGCCGGAGGGAACCATGGGCAATCTCATGCGGCAGTCCGATTGCCAGAAGCACATGGGACGGATCCAGGGAACCGGAGGTACATGCCGAACCGCTGGAGCCGCAGATTCCTTTCATATCCAGCATGATAAGCAGGGACTCTCCCTCTATGAACTGAAAACTGAAATTTGCATTGTTCGGAAGGCGTTTGGTGCGGTGTCCGTTCAGACGTACATAAGGGATTTCATTCAACACGCGGTCGATCAGATGATCCCTTAATTTCGTTTCATAATCAATCCTCTCCTGCATCGAAGCATCCGCCAGTTCGGCGGCTTTTCCGATACCGACGATACCGGTTACGTTTTCCGTACCTGCCCGTCTGCCCCGCTCCTGCTGTCCACCATGGATCAGGTTCCTAAGTTTCAGTCCTTTCCGGATATACAGGAAGCCTACGCCCTTCGGGCCGTTGAACTTGTGTCCGCTTGCGCTCAGCATATCAATATTCATATCGTCTACATCGATCGGAAGCTGTCCGTACGCCTGTACGGCGTCCGTATGAAAGAGAACCCCGTGTTTCTTCGCAATCGCTCCGATTTCACGGATCGGCTGGATAGAACCGATTTCATTGTTCGCAAACATGATGGAGATCAGGATCGTTTCGTCCGTAATGGCTGCCTCCAGATCACTGAGACGAATGATACCGTCCTCATCCACCGGAAGGTAGGTCACCTTATATCCTTCCTTCTCTAAGTATTCGCAGGTGTGTAATACTGCATGATGTTCTATCTTCGTTGTTATTATGTGATTACCCTTATCCCGATATGCTCTTGCGGTTTCCTTGATCGCCCAGTTGTCAGACTCAGAGCCGCCCGCAGTAAAATAAATATCCTGAGGATTGGTATTCAGGGTATCAGCGATAATCTTTCTCGCATTGCTTACAACTTCTTTATTTTCGGAAGCAAATCCGTAAACACTGGACGGATTTCCGAATTTTTCAGTGAAGTAAGGGAGCATCGCAGAAACGACTTCCGGCTTCGCAGCGGTGGTTGCCGCATGATCCAAATAAATTAATTTGTCCATAATCACTACTCCTCCATACGCTAATACAATAATATATTCCGCAAAACACATATATTGTATGCATTTTCGCACAATCACAATAACACTTCATTTATGCAATGTCAATACTGCTTCCGATAAAAGTTTGTTATAACTAACCCGAAAATCTTACTCCCTGTCAGGTATAAATCCGTTTTTTCAAAATATACTGTATCGAAGGCAACTCGCAAGGCGTACTATGTCAAAAAGCGGAATTATCAAAGGCACCCTGATTCTTACGGCTGCCGGTATTATTGTCAAACTGCTGGGATTTTATAATCGGATATTCCTCACCAGACTGATCGGCGTAGAAGCGCTGGGCGTTTATCAGCTCATTTTCCCGATTTATCTTCTTGCCTTTGCCATTGCCTGTCAGGGCACGCAGACCGCCCTTACCAAACTGGTTTCCCACTACCACGGACTGAATATGAAACAGAATGCCCGTACTGCGCTTCGGATCTCCCTTCTCCTTTCCGTCCTGCTTGCGCTTTTTATCAGTCTGCTGGTATTTTTTAAATCCGATTTCATTGCGCTTTCATTTCTCAAACATTCCGGCTGCGGAATCCTGCTCAAAATACTTGCGCCTGCCATCGTATTTGTAACGATCAAAGGCTGTTTCAACGGCTACTTTCTCGGCATACAAAAACCGGGATTCAACGCATGGTCTCTGGTGATCGAACAGGTAGTCCGGCTTTTGGCTACCATTCTTCTTGGAAATGCGCTGTCCTTTCAGTTCCGGAACGCGATTCTTGCAACTATCGCGCTTACCGTAGGGGAAGGCGTTGCCTGTATCGTTACGGTTCTCTTTTATCTTTATTCCGAAGAAAGAGGCGAAAAAAAAGAAACGGTAAATCCCGTAAAGATCTTCCGCCTGCTTATGCGCGACAGTATTCCGCTTACGCTGAACCGTACTTCCCTTACGCTTCTTTCCAGCATTGAAGCCGTCATCCTCCCTGCCATGCTGTTTAAATTCTATCACGACAAGACCTTATCCATTGAGATTTTCGGCATTGTGACCGGAGTTGTCATGCCGTTTATCATGTTTCCTGCCACGCTTACCAATTCCCTGTCTACAGTACTCCTGCCGGAGGTATCTTATGCCAATGCCAGAGGAAACCGGAAAGCAATGCAGAAGGCTTTTCGCGGCAGTACGTTTTTCTGCATGACGCTGGGGATTCTGGCAGCCGTTTTCTTTGCCCTCTTTGGGAATATCCTTGGAAGCCTTATCTTTGACAGTCCGGAATCCGGCAGGATCCTGTGTCAGATGGCATTTCTCTGTCCGCTGATCTATACCGCGACTACGCTTACTTCCATACTGAACGGTATGGACGCCGTAGTCATGAACCTTGTATATCATATCCTGTCCATTGTCATCCGGATTTTATTCATAATATATGCCGTCCCGAAATACGGAACGGCAGGTTATATCATCGGTATGGGAGTAAGTTACGGACTTCTTACCCTTGCGATACTGGTTCATATCAAATTCTATTTTAAAAAGAATTTTGTATAAAACAGTTTTTATTTTTCTTGGTTCTCCCTTTCTCTTTTCTCTCTGAGCTTCTGCAATAATTCTAAATATCTTTCATTAGATAAGATTGGTTTATCATCCATTAACTTTATAATTTCTTTAAGAACACCGGCGAAATCATCAAATTCTTTTGTTTTTCCTTCAAATACCCTTGCAAATACGCCGTCACTCTTTGAAAAACATATGACCTCCCCATCACCAATCATTTCTCCGATTACCACCAATCCTTCCGGTACATGATCGGAATGGAATTCACTTGGTCCCCAAAATGTTGCTGTATTACCTGCTATACGACATTTTCCCGAAAACCTAAGCCAATCCTTATATGATTCCGGTATTTTTGTTTCATTCCTCTCTTCCCAATTTTTCATCTCTTCTTCCGGAACAGGTTCGTTGAAATAACTTCTTCGCTCTCCTTTATCTTGTTCATCTTTTTTACATAATTCTAACAGTTTCTTAATTTCCTTTTCTAAACTATTGCTTTCTGGTATTTTTCTCATATTTTGTGTCCTCCTGTAAAATGAAATTATCCATTCTTTTTCTATTTATCAAGTCATCAACATACAGACGATAGCCAACACGCCTAAACTGAAAAATAGATCAGATATACGAATAGGCGACTGAATATCCTTTCCTCTATTAAACTTTGCAGCCAAAAACACGCTTGCAAATAAAAGTACAATAATAAGAGTGATCTTTTTTATTACTGATGATCGAACTATGAAAAATGTAATCAATGCGGCTAAATCAACAAAAACTACGATACCTTTTCTAAGATTCCTATTTATCTTATCACTAATACACATCCAACCTATAATTATTAATAAAATAATGATGATCGACATTCTTACTCCAAACATTTAATTATTTTCATTTTCCGGTTCAACATAATAAGTAATTGTTACTTCTATTACGATATCATTTTCATCAACGGCCACCGAAAGACCTTGCTGCTTCATCGGTCCCAAACCTCCATCACGCTCTGTAGTTCCATATAAATAATGAAAAGGATAATCACCAGTTCTCGTAAATATTTCTAACGGCTCACCATATTTGTCAAGAACATCCTGTCTTGTCGACTCAAGCGGTACCAGTCCGTCTATAGAACAATCTGATGTATCGATCGTCAGATTATAAATGATTCCCTCATTTTC
>CANRMC010000063.1 GCA_947631605.1 uncultured Lachnospiraceae bacterium | reverse complement strand
CCACCCGTTCTGAACTGCGTTCGGCGGCGGAACCTGTTCCCGATTCAGATCCCGCGCAATATCGGCATAGGTTTTTCCCTGTGCCGCTTCCCGAAATATCCTGCGCACGACCTCTGCCTCCTGTTCTACGATTTCCAGCCGCCGGAGGCGGTAGCCGCTTTCCATCGTCTCTACGCTTTCATTTCCTGTGGCGTAACGATAACCGTAAATGGCAAAATTCCGGACTTCTCCTCTTGGAAATCTTCTTTCATTACTCCAGCGTATGCTTCCGGAAATCTGGCTGCTTTCCTCCTGAGCCAGCGCCGCGATCGCTGTCATAATAAATTCGCTACAGCCGTCCGCGGTATCCATACCTTCTTTTTCAAATGCGATGGTTACGCCGCAATCCTCCAATTCGCGCATAAGCAGAATAAAATCCCTTGTATTTCTCGCAAATCTCGAAACGGATTTGCAGACAATTCGGTCAATCCTTCCTGCCCTGCAATGACGGAGTATACGGATCAGTCCGTTTCTTTTCCGAAGGGATACTGCGGATAACCCATAATCTGCATAAACGCCTGCGGACACCCAGCCTGCATGAGTCTGAAGAAGCTCGGAGAAATATTTTCCCTGCGCCTCGTAGGAATCTTCCTGGTTTTCATTTTCCGTCGATACCCGTATGTACGCCGCCACCCGCAGCATTTCCTGTTTTTTGCCGTCGTTTTCCTGTTTCATTTTGTTATCCTTCCTTTCTTAAGATATAAATTTTATTATACCGTTTTTTTCATACTGATTGACAGAAAAAAGGAGAGCCGTCCGTGTGGGAACAGCTCTTTCTTTTTTCTATATTAATCCTGAAAATAAAGGATTGGATTTACGGGTGCGCCGTCTTTTGTCATTTCCAGATAAAGATGACTGCCTTCTTTTGTATAATGGGTAGTCGGCTGTGCAATGGTTCCGATTTCCTGTCCTGTGCTGACTGTGCTGCCTTTTTCTACCGTAATATTTGTAATCTGTCCATAGGTTATCTGATAACCGTTTCCAAGACCGATGATCACTTCATTTCCCTTATCCGGATCAGAGATCACGTCTTTTACTACGCCTTCATAAGCGGAGAGCACTGCGGTACCTTCTTCGCCTGCGATCATCATTCCCTGATTGCATTTATATGCGTTTAATGTCGGGAAATATACTGTGGTTTCCATACTGTACGGTATTACGATGTCTCCTGTGACCGGCCAGATCAGATTCTGCTCACCGTCATATTCCAGTCCGGCTTCTATCTCGCCTGTCTTGTCCGGAGCTGCGCCGTCGGACACAACGCCGACTACTTCGCTGTCAGCGGCTTCTTCGTCTCCCGCTTCTTCGTCTGCTTCTGTTTCTGCCTGTGCCATTTCGGCCGAAGTATCTGTTTCCGTCGTTTCTGCTTCTGCTTTCTCTGCCGGCGGTTCTTCGGTTACCGGTTCTTCGCTGGCTGCTGTTTCTTCGGAAGGCGTTTCGGTTTTATTTACTTCCTGCGCTTCCTGTTCTTTTTTTTCCGTATTATTTTCTGCCTTTATGCTGTTTTCCGTAGTTTTCTCTTTTGAGGTATCTGCCTCGTCTGCGTCAGCGGACTGATTGAGATTTACGCCGTTATTCTTATCTAAGGAATCTACGTTTCTTTTATAACTGTACACACTGACTAATGTAATAAATGCTACGAGCCCGACGCCCAGCACAATATAGAATCCTTTCCCTCTGAAGAAATTCCATACATTTTTCATAATACTTATCCTCCTTGATATTCATTCTCCACTCGCTTTGGAAGGAATGTTGTCATAGAGTAAGTATGTTCTGTTTTTACAATATTATTCAGTTGGATGTGGATTGTGAGGGAAATAAAATATCATCTGCAATCAAATATTGGATGGATTATAGGTACACGCACTGTTTAAAACCTGCTAACATCTGTTGGATTACGGCACATGCACTGTTTCAAACATGCGAACATCTGCTGGGCTACGGGTACATGCTCTGTCTCAAACATGCGAACATCCGTTGGATTACAGTACATGCTCTGTCTCAAACATACGAACATCTGCTGTATTCCGGTAAAATCCCTCCGCATTATAAACAAGCACCTGCTGCGGAACTCGCTTCGCTCAAACAGTCCTCGCAGGTGCTTATAATGCTACGGGATTTTGCGGAATACTAGCAGATAACGCAAAAGGTTTCAGACAGGGCATGTACCTGTAATCAACAGATATCTGCAATTATCCTATATCTGTAATTAACCTATATCTCTAATTAGCCCATATCTGTAACCAATATATATATCTATCTATAATTATCCTATGTCTGTAACCTATATATCTGCAATATGCCTAGATTTATAATCAGCATATTCCTGTAATCGACATATATTATTCTGTCTGGCCGAATGTTTTTAGGACTGCTTCCTCGATTCGGGTTATATTGGTCTGGTAATCCTGCTTTCCCCAGAGTTTTTTCAAGTCATTGTCGAAATAATATGTATGCGGAAATTCGCTGGCTTCGATAATATCCCGTTCGCCCATTTTGTAATAGATTTCGGTGCGGAGCATGACGGCGTTCGCCCGCAGGACTTCGTCGGTTACATTCATATCGGTTTCGGCTGCCAGCACTGCGGCGATATACTGTTCCACATCAATAATGGTATTCTTTCCATTCTGCTTTACGATTATTTCCCGTCCGGAATGAATATCCTTCATTTTCTCGCTCATACGATAACTTTTTCCGGACATGATGGTTGTAATAAGATACGGGATCGTTATGGTGAGAAAAAGAACCAGCACAATAGAAAGCAGACTATTTCTTAGTTCACTGCTTTCATCGGAAACGGTTCTATCTGCATTAGCAAAATTCCGGTTTTTACGGCTTTCGCCCCGGTTTTGATATTCCTGATACCGCTTACTTTCTGCGTCCCTGCTCTGGTACTCCCGATACGGTTTGCTTTCCGCACCCCGGCTCTGGTAGTCCCGATACGATTTACTTTCCGTGCCCCGGCTCTGGTACTCCCGATACGGTTTGCTTTCCGCACCCCGGCTCTGGTATTCCCGATATGGCTTGCTTTCTGCACTCTGGCTCCGGTATTCCCGATACGGCTTACTTTCCGCGCCTCGGTAGCTGCCGCGCCGCCTCATATTTCGGTATGTATTTTCATAGGAATCCCCATAAACGGTCCGTTCTCTGGTCATTTCCTTTAATAATTCATTTTTAACAGATTCACTCATATCTATGTTCCCCCGTTATTAATAATATATTCGGATTTCAGCGGTTCATAACAGTTTCGGAAAAAATAAAAAAACTGACGTACACAAAAGGCTGCGTACGCCAGTTTCTTATTTCATATTTTTAAATGTCCTGAAAACTATTTCAGTTTCACTTCTACTTTTTCCAGCTTCCAGATTTCATTTACATATTCCAGAATGGTTCTGTCGGAGGAGAACTTTCCGGCACATGCGGTATTCATCATAGCCATCTTTGCCCAGCCTGCCTCGTCGCGATATGCGACATCTACACGCTTCTGTGCTTCTGCATAAGAATCGAAATCCTTCAGAATGAAGTAAATATCTTCCTTTGTCAGTGCGTCATACAGCTCGCGGAATCTGTCCGGATCGTCCGGTGAATAGAAACCGTTGATAAGCTGTGTCAGGACTTTTCTTACATTCTGGTTGGAATTGTAAATATCCCAAGGATTGTAGCCGCCCTCACGCTCATACTTCATGACTTCGTCTGCGGAAAGACCAAAGATAAATGCATTTTCAGCGCCGACTTCTTCTACGATCTCCACGTTTGCACCGTCCATGGTTCCCAGCGTCGGAGCGCCGTTCAGCATGAACTTCATGTTACCGGTTCCGGATGCTTCTCTGGAAGCGGTAGAAATCTGCTCGCTGACATCGGCTGCCGCAAAGATGATCTCTGCATTGGAAACCCGATAGTTTTCAATGAATACGACTTTGATCTTGCCCTTAATGGACTCGTCATTATTAATTACATTTGCAACGTCGTTGATCAGCTTGATCGTAAGCTTTGCCCGCTTGTATCCGGCTGCTGCCTTTGCGCCGAAAATGAAGGTTCTCGGAACCATATCCATCTGCGGATTTTCTTTCAGTTCGTTATAAAGATGCATGACATGAAGGATATTTAAGAGCTGTCTCTTATACTCATGCAGTCTCTTTACCTGTACGTCAAAGATAGAACGAGGATCTACATCCACGCCGTTATGCTCTTTGATATAATTTGCCAGACGGACTTTGTTCTGGTACTTGATATTCATAAATTCCTGCTGATACTTCGGATCATCAACATAAACCTTCAGCTTGGCAAGCTGCGGAAGGTCGGTGATCCATTCGTCGCCGATCTTATCGGTGATCCAGTCTGCAAGAAGCGGATTACCATGCAGTAAGAAACGTCTCTGGGTAATACCGTTGGTCTTGTTGTTGAACTGCTCCGGACGCATTTCATAGAAATCTTTCAGCTCACGTTTCTTCAGGATTTCGGTATGAAGCTGTGCAACGCCGTTTACGGAATAGCTGCCGGCGATTGCCAGATGTGCCATTTTTACCTGTCCGTCATAGAGGATTGCCATATTCTTTATCTTATCCTGATTGCCCGGATACATCTCCTGAATCTTCTGTACGAATCTGCGGTTGATCTCTTCGATGATCTGATAAACTCTCGGCAGGAGTCTGGAGAACAGCTCGATCGGCCATTTTTCAAGCGCTTCTGACATAATGGTATGGTTGGTATACGCACAGGTCTTCGTCGTTACTTCCCATGCTTCATCCCATTCCAGTCCTTCTTCGTCCATCAGGATACGCATAAGTTCTGCGACTGCAACGGTCGGGTGGGTATCATTTAACTGGAAGGTTACCTTTTCATGGAACTTCCGGATATCTTTATTGTTTTCCTTATATTTCAGGATTGCACGCTGAACGGAAGCTGAAATGAAGAAATACTGCTGCTTCAGACGGAGTTCCTTTCCGGAATAATGGTTATCGTTCGGATAGAGAACCTCTACGATCGTTCTTGCAAGATTTGCCTGTTCAACGGCTTTCTGATACTCGCCCTTATCGAAGGAGTCCAGATTGAATTCCTGAATTGCTTCCGCATCCCAGATACGGAGGGTATTTACAACATTATTTCCATAACCGATGATCGGAAGGTCATATGGTACGGCGCGAACGGACTGATAACCTTCCTGAATGAACTGGTTCTTTCCGTTCTGACATTCTACTCTGACATAACCGCCGAATTTTACTTCTACGGCGTATTCGGAACGCTTTACTTCAAACGGGTTGCCGTCTTTCAGCCAATCGTCCGGCTTCTCAACCTGATAACCGTCTTCAATCGCCTGCTTGAACATACCGTAACGGTAACGGATACCGCAGCCATATGCAGGGTAGCCGAGGGTTGCCAGAGAATCTAAGAAACAAGCTGCCAGACGTCCGAGACCGCCGTTACCAAGCGCTGGATCCGGCTCCTCGTCCTCAATGGTATTGATATCAAAACCGAGTTCTTCCAGTGCTTCCTTAATATCATTATAATAGGTCAGGTTGATGAGGTTGTTGCCTAATGCACGTCCCATCAGGAATTCCATGGAAAGATAGTAAACGGTTTTTACGTTCTTCTTCTCGTATTCTTTATGGGTTGCGATCCAACGGTCAATGATATCATCTTTTACTGCATAGCAGACAGCCTGAAATACCTGCTGCATGGTTGCTTCGTCAATGGTTTTACGATAAAGGGTTTTTACATTATTAATAACCTCTTTTTTGAAGCCTTCCTTGTCAAAATCAGTTAGCTTTTTCATGTTTGATTATCCTCCTTTGTCATCAAACTAATCATTTTTTGCGACGCCCATGATAACAGGTTCGCCATTAATATTCCATTCTTTCGTGAATCCCTTCATTTCACCCAGAATGATTAAATCGGCAAGAACTGCCTCTTTGATCTCATCCGCATTTCCTGTGATGATCTTCTGAATCTTCTCGTTGTTGTCCACATAGACATAAATCCTGTCTGTCACCTGGAAATCGGCTTCCTTACGCATGGACTGGATCTTGGAAATGATCTCTCTTACGAATCCTTCCTCTACAAGCTCCGGCGTAAGGTTGGTATCAATGACAACTGTTACATAATTATCGCCTTCCGACACATACCCCTCTGTCTGGGCGATATCTATAAGAAGGTCCTCCTCTGCGAGGGAAATCTCTGCTCCGTTTACTTCAAACTTGAGAACGCCTTCGCTCTTAAGCTGTCCCATAGCAGTATTTCCGTCTACATTTGCGAGGTACTCCCTTATACCGTTTAACTGCTTTCCATATTTCGGACCTACTGTTTTCAGCTGCGGTTTAAAGGTGTAAGAGGTAAATTCCGAAACATCATTTTTGAATACCACATTTTTAATATTCAGCTCATCCTTGATAATATCCGTATAGCAGGCTTCCAGCTCTTTCTCCGCCTTCACATACATGGTGCCGATCGGCTGGCGGTTCTTGATATTCGCCGTATTTCTTGCCGCACGTCCGAATACTACAACCTTTAATACTTCCTCCATGGAAGCCTCAAGGTCTTTATCAATGTATTCCTCGACAACTTCCGGAAAATCGCAGAGGTGAATACTGAGCGGCGCATCTTTATCAATATTCCGGACAAGGTTCTGATAAATGTCTTCCGTCATAAACGGGATCATCGGTGCGGCTGCCTGACAGATCGTAACAAGCGCCGTATAAAGCGTCATGTACGCATTTACCTTATCCTGCGGCATATCCTTTACCCAGTAACGCTCCCGGCATCTTCTTACATACCAGTTACTGAGATCATCTACAAATTCGGATAACGCTCTGGTCGTCTCCGGAATCCGGTATGCTCCAAGATTTTCATCGACTGCCTTCACTGTAGAATTCAACTTGGAGAGGATCCATTTATCCATTACGGAAAGCTTTTCATATTCCAGCTCATGCTCCAACGGGTTGAACTGGTCGATTTCCGCATACAGTACATAAAATGCATAGGTGTTCCAGAGGGTTCCCATGAACTTGCTCTGTCCTTCCAAAACGGCGTCTTCATGGAAACGGTTCGGAAGCCATGGCGCTGAATTGCTATAGAAATACCAACGGATCGCGTCAGCACCGTATTTATTCAAAGCGTCCATCGGATCTACAGCATTTCCCTTGGACTTGGACATCTTCTGTCCGTCCTTATCCTGAACATGTCCGAGAACGATAACGTTCTTGAACGGCGCCTTATCAAAGATCAAGGTGGAGATTGCCATCAGGGAGTAGAACCAGCCTCTTGTCTGGTCAACTGCCTCGCTTATAAAATCCGCCGGGAAATTATCTTTGAAAATGTCTTCATTTTCAAACGGATAATGCCACTGCGCGAACGGCATGGAGCCGGAATCGAACCAGCAGTCGATAACCTCCGGCACACGCTTCATTTCTCCGCCGCAATCCGGACACTGGATCGTGACCGCATCAATAAACGGACGGTGAAGCTCGATGTCTTCCGGACAGTTTTTGCTCATGCTCTTCAGCTCTTCAATGGAACCGATCGCATGGCGCTTGCCGCAGCTGCATTCCCAGATATTTAACGGCGTTCCCCAGTAACGGTTTCTGGAAAGTCCCCAATCCTGAACATTTTCCAGCCAGTCGCCGAATCTTCCTTTTCCAATGCTCTCCGGAATCCAGTTTACGGTATTGTTATTCTTAACCAGCTTATCTCTTACTTCCGTCATCTTGATGAACCAAGATTCTCTTGCGTAATAAATAAGCGGTGTGTCACATCTCCAGCAGAACGGATAATCATGCTCAAACTTCGGCGCTGAGAAAAGCAGCCCCTGTTTGTCTAAGTCGATCAGGATATCCTTATCCGCGTCTTTTACGAATTTACCGGCATACGGCGTATCTTCCGTCATGTTGCCCTTACCGTCAACCAACTGGACGAACGGCAGATCGTAATTCCTGCCAACCTTGGCGTCATCTTCACCAAACGCCGGTGCAATATGAACGATACCGGTACCGTCGGACATTGTAACGTAAGAATCACAGGTTACAAAATGTCCTTTCTTATGCTGCTTAGCCGCAACATCCGCGGCACACTGGAACAACGGTTCATATTCTTTATATTCTAAGTCTGTTCCTTTGTATGTCTCTAAAATCTCATATGCTTCTTTTCCTTCTTCTGCCAGCGGACCAAGTACGGTAGAAAGAAGTGCCTCCGCCATATAATACACATATCCGTCCGCAGCCTTTACTTTACAGTAATTCTCATCCGGATTTACACAAAGGGCAACATTGCTCGGCAGCGTCCAAGGCGTGGTTGTCCATGCAAGGAAATAAGCATCCTCGCCGATCACCTTGAAACGGACGACAGCAGAACGCTCTTTTACTGCCTTATAACCCTGTGCAACCTCATGGCTGGAAAGCGGTGTTCCGCAGCGCGGGCAGTAAGGCACGATCTTGAAGCCCTTATACAGAAGTCCCTGCTCCCAGATCTTCTTGAGCGCCCACCATTCCGATTCGATGAAGTCATTATGGTAAGTAACATACGGATCGTCCATATCCGCCCAGAAACCTACTTTGCCGGAGAATTCCTCCCACATTCCTTTATATTTCCAAACTGACTCCTTACATTTCTCAATGAACGGCTCCAGTCCGTATTCTTCAATCTGTTCTTTTCCGTTGATTCCCAGAAGCTTCTCCACTTCCAGTTCTACCGGAAGACCGTGGGTGTCCCACCCTGCCTTTCGTATGATCTTGTGTCCTTTCATGGTCTGGTATCTCGGAATCATATCTTTGATAACTCTCGTCAACACATGACCGATATGCGGCGTACCGTTTGCAGTAGGCGGTCCGTCATAAAATGTGTAAGTCGGCAGGTCTTTCTTTTCTTCAATGCTTTTTTCGAAAACTTTATTTTCGTTCCAGAATGAAAGCACCTTTTCTTCCCGCTCAACAAAATTAAGATTTTTGGAAACCTTATCGTACATCTCAGATTATCCTTTCTATATTATTTATGCACACTTTTTCTCCATATTTTCGCAGATTTTCTCAAAATAGGCATAGGTGTACAGTTTATAAGCATAAATCCTTGTAAAGTATACCACTATACAAAGCAGTGTGTCAATTAAGCATATTCATGTTTTTTCCATATAAAATTCGGTGAATTTGTGGCATTTTATCTACTGATCTTCCGATATTTTTTTCGCCTTTTTTTCAACTTCTTTTATCGTCAGCAGATATGCCTCTTCTACAGGAGACAGGTTCTGTACTATGTATTTTTGATACTCCCGTTTTGCCTTTTCAATTGCCTGCGTATGACTTATTTTCCCTGCTCCTTTCAGAAGTTTTCCACCTGTAGTTTCAAGTATTGCGTCCAAATGCTCCACATAATCGCTCATATACATAGGATTATGCCGCATTGCCTGTACTTCCGCAAAATCAAAATATCCTGAAACAATACCATTTAATATCCGGGGTTCGTCTTCCGTAAGATAATTTTTTGCAATCTCTATATCTTTTTCCGCAGGAAAATCACCTTTAAAAGCCGTTAGTCCCATAAATGGTTTTTCTGCGTCGGCTCTTTCATATATGACCTCTGCCGCTGTATGTCCATGCGCCGCATAATGAAGTTTATTTTGTACCATTTTGAAAAATGCAATCGACTCAACACTTTTCGGATCATAATCAATACTTGTGGCGTAGAGGTCAAGAACCTGTCTGTACATCACTTTTTCAGAGGAACGGATATCCCTGATACGATCCAGCAGTTCTTTCCAGTAGTTACCCCCTCCAAGATTCTTTAAACGCTCATCATCCATGGTAAAACCTTTTATCATATATTCTTTCAAGCGTTCGGTTGCCCATCTTCGGAAATTAGTCGCAATCTTAGATTTTACACGGTATCCGAGGGATATAATCATATCAAGATTATAATGAGGTATTTCCCTGCCTACCTCTCTTGAACCTTCTATTCGAACTTGTCGGAATTTCCGACAGGTTGACTTCTCGTCCAATTCCCCTTCTTCGTAGATATGTCTGATATGCTCTACAATATTGGTTCGCGATGACTGGAAAAGTTCTGCCATTTGCTGTTGTGTCAGCCACACAGTATCATCTACAAACCACACATCTATTTTCGTATCCCCATCTTCGGTTTGATAGATAACAACTTCACCCTGATTTTTTTCAGTCGTATCTTTATCCATTTTGCCACACCTCCGCAATTCTATCTCAGGGCATATTATACCATAAATAATCCGCCAGATACACAAAAAGAACCGCCCGGTTTACCGGACGGTTCCCATGTTCGGAAGGGTAAATTGTAAGGAATGATTATCCCTCGATTGAAATATACTTCTTTTCCTCAACCTCCGGCTTTGTTTCCACCTTCGGTACGTTGAGTTTCAGAACGCCGTTTACAAATTCCGCAGAAATATCTTCCTGCTTCACATCTTCACCTACATAGAACCGGCGCTGCTGCTTTCCGTAATAACGTTCCTTACGGATATATTTTCCGTTCTCATCTTTTTCCTCTTTTGTATCGTCTTTTTCGGCTGAAACGGTAAGGTAACCGTTTTCCAGCTCCGCCTTAATCTCGCTCTTGTCATAGCCCGGAAGCTCCATCTGGAGTTCGTACTTGTCGTCAAATTCCCTGACATCCGTAGTCATGCGGCCGATTTCCTTGTTCTGAACCTTGGCGCTGGTTGTATATGGGAAATTGAACATTTCATCAAAAAGGTCATCTACAAAATTATCATTGAAAATACTTGGATATAACATAACAATCTCTCCTTTCAAGATTCCGCTTTCGCGGGTTATTTAATTTCAATCTGCATTTTTTCAGGAACTTTCTTACTTTCCTTCGGTACGATCAGTTTCAGGACTCCATGCTTGAAAGAAGCCTTAATCTCATCCTGATCAATCTCGGTTCCTACATAAAAGCTTCTCTGGTACTGACCGCTGTAACGCTCGCTGCGGATCAGTTTTCCGTTATCTTCCTCGTGCTTTTTATTCAGTTCCGCAGATACAACCAGATATCCGTCATCCAGATACGTTTTAATATCTTCTTTCTCACAACCCGGAAGATCGATCTCCAGAATGTAAGAATCCTCTTTTTCCCTGACATCACTCTTCATTAAATAAGCTCTCCTCGTCAATAACATAAGTCATCCTTCCTTTCCTACTTACTGCAATACTATCGAATGATACGATTATTATACGCAGTTTCTTTTACATTATCGCAAGGCCTTGTTTCAGCTTCTGATTGTATTATAGCACGATTGTTAGCACTGTCAAGAGGTGAGTGCTAACAATTTGTGAAATATTTGTGAAGCCACGGTTTGTTGATCTATCATTCAAATAGACCACCATGGCTTCACATTTGTGAGGTATCATAAATTATTACATTTCGCCCAGCAATTTCTCCACACTGGCGAGTTTTACGCAGAGTACAAAAATCTCTGCTGCCTGCTGCATTTCCTCCGGCGTTGGGAAGGACGGTGCGATCCGGATATTGGAATCCTGCGGATCTTTTCCGTATGGGAAGGTTGCGCCCGCACCCGTAAGAACAACGCCCAGCGCTTTACACTTGGCAACGATGGATTTTGCACAGCCCGGAAGCGCATCAAATGAAATGAAATATCCGCCCCGCGGCTCGATCCAGCTTCCGATCTCCAGACCGGAAAGCTCCCGATCCAAGGTATTTAACACCGCCTCAAATTTCGGACGGAGCAGGTCGGCATGCTTCTTCATATGCGCTTTCAGTCCGTCAATATTTTTAAAGAATCTGGTATGACGGAGCTGGTTTATTTTGTCGTGACCGATGGTCTGAATCGTCATCTGGCTCTTTATGTATTCGATATTCTCCAAAGATGTTGCAATCGCGGAAATACCGGAACCCGGAAAACTGATCTTCGAAGTCGATGCAAAGATATAAACCATATTCGGATTTCCCGCTTTCTCGCACTCCTGCAAAATATTCAGGATTTCATCCTGCTTATCATCATAAAGGTGGTGGATGCAGTATGCGTTATCCCAGTAGATCCGGAAATCTTCTGCTGCCGGCTTCAGGTTTGCAAAACGTCTAACCACCTCGTCCGAATAAGAAATACCGGTCGGATTGGAATACTTCGGCACGCACCAGATTCCCTTTACCGCTGGATCAGTATTTACATATTTCTCTACCAGATCCATATCCGGTCCGTCATCATATAACGGGATATTGACCATTTCAATTCCGAAATACTCCGTAATCTTAAAATGGCGGTCATAACCCGGAACCGGGCAAAGGAATTTTACTTTATCTAATTTGCACCAAGGTGTGGAACCGTTTACGCCATGTGTCACGGAACGGGATACCGTATCGTACATAATATTCAGGCTGGAGTTTCCGCAGACAACTACGTTGTCCTTCTCTACCGACATCATATCCGCCATCAGCTTCCTGCATTCGCCGATACCGTCCAGATCGCCGTAATTTCGGGTATCATTTCCAAGCAGAGTATTCATATCTGACTGGCTGTTGATAACGTCAAGCATCGGCATGGAAAGTGTCAACTGAGACATTCCCGGCTTGCCCCTTGCCATATTCAGGCTCAATCCCTTCGCTTCTTCCTGCTTGTACGCTTCTTCCAACGCTGCCTTTAATGTAAGCAGTTCGTCTCTGCTCATTTCCTTATATGCCTTCATGAAATACCTCCATTCACCACTACCCTAGTATGTATGATTTATGCCACTATCAGTAGTATAGCAAAAAATCCGCAAGATTCCACTAATTTTAATAAATTTGTGAATATTATACAAAAAAATATTATATATAGGAAGAAACATAGGATGAGAAAGATTACTTTCTGTCAGGAATTTGCAGTGTTCAAATTTGCTTTGACTGAAAACTTAGGGGATAATGACCGTAACTTTTCAGTAAAAACTTGACTTTTTGCAAATTACGTAATACAATAGACTGAAAAATAAGGCGACAACGCCCCTAACTTTTCAGTCTATATAATGGGAGAATTACTATGCAGAATCTTATCAAGCGCGACGGATACCTAAAAAAGCTTATTGACCGACGCGAAAACGGACTTATCAAAGTCGTCACCGGAATCAGACGGTGCGGCAAAAGCTTCCTGCTTTTCCGACTGTTCTATGATTATCTGATAGAATACGGCGTTCCCTCCGAACAGATCATCACGATTGCCCTCGATGACGATACCTTTGTAAAATATCGCGATCCCGATGAACTGTCAAAATATATCAGAATGAAAATCGTCAATAACGAGATGTACTACATTCTCATTGACGAGGTTCAATATGCCATCACCGGGGAAGAACTGAAAAACCCCGAAAATATCCGGCTTTACAATGTCCTGAACG
>CANRMC010000062.1 GCA_947631605.1 uncultured Lachnospiraceae bacterium | reverse complement strand
CGTCCATATGGCAAGTATCAAACATCCGCTGTTAGGCGATACGGTTTACGGACCGAAAAATCAACCGTTCAATACGCAAGGTCAGGTACTTCATGCCGGAACCTTGGGCTTTATCCATCCGGCAACGGGTGAATACATGGAATTTCATTCTGAACTACCGGAGTATTTCCTGAAAATCCTTGAAAAACTTGACAAAAACGAGTGAAAAGAGTAGTATGTCTACAGATACATTTATTCGTGAAACCCAAGTTTAGCGAAATGATAGCAGCCAAAAATACGCGAGAGGAGTGCTTTTACCATGTCAGAACCATATAGCAAAGAAATTGCGATCAATCAGATCCAGACACTCAGAACCATAATTGCAGAAATGCCGCCCTACGTCAGAACATTTTTCCGCGGCATTGAGGATACCAAGGCAATCCGAACCAGAATCGGTTATGCATATGATATCAAATACTTTTTTGAATATTTAATTGAAACGAATCCGACGCTTCGGAATAAAACCCTGCGTGAAATATCCTTAAACGACTTAAATCAGCTTACTGCTCTTGATTTTGAGGAATATATGGAATATTTATCCTATTATGTAAAAAACGGACGTCCTTATACCAATGACGCCCGTTCTAAGAAACGGAAATTATGCGCGCTGCGCGTATTCTTCAGTTTTCTGTATAAACGTGATATGATCGATCAGAATGTCACGGAAAAGGTGGATATGCCGAAAATCCACGATAAGGCAATTGTCCGTATGGATATTAATGAAGTGGCCGATTTCCTTGATAACGTGGAATTTGGCAATAAACTGACCGCACATCAGCAGAAATTCCATGAAAAGGCGAAAAACCGCGATTTAGCCCTGCTTACATTGATGCTCAGTACCGGAATCCGTGTATCGGAGTGCGTCGGTTTAAATATCAATGACGTAGATTTTGATAATTCCCGTATAAAAGTCACCCGAAAAGGCGGTTATGAAGCCTTTGTGTTCTTTGGAGACGAGGCGGAATCCGCATTACGGGTATATCTGGAGGAACGTAAGAAAATGATCGCAAAAAAAGGCCACGAAGACGCCTTGTTCCTTTCATCCCAGATGTCCCGGCTAAGCGTTCGTTCCGTAGAAAACCTGGTAAAGAAATATGCCCAGATAACAACCCCGTTAAAGCATATTACGCCGCATAAGCTTCGTAGTACCTACGGTACGGAGCTTTATCAGGAAACCGGCGATATTTATCTGGTTGCGGACGTCCTCGGGCATAAAGACGTAAATACAACGAAAAAACATTATGCCGATATGGATGAGGACAGAAAACGCAGAGCCAGAAACGCCGTACAGCTCCGGGAATCCTTTCCGACAAAGAAGGTGCCGCCTGCTGATAACTGATAAACAGTTTTTCCTTATTTTTTAATTCTGTTTACGAGCTCTACAATATAATCCGCCGTATCCTCCGACGACATCAGACTGCTGTTGATACATAGATCATAGCTGTTTAAGTCGCCCCATTTCTTGGAGGTATAATAATTATAATAAGAAGCTCTCGCTTTGTCTTCCCGGACGATCTGGTCTTTTGCCTTATTTTCCGGAAGGTCGAACCGTTCCATGATGGTTTTGATCCGCACATCGATCGGCGCATATATGAAAATGTTTAAAAGCCCCGTATGGTGCCGCAGAACGTAATCCGAACATCTTCCTACGATGACGCAGGATTCTTCTTCTGCGATTTTCTGGATCGTATCATACGTAGCCTTGAACGCCTGCTGATTCAGATTCATCTGAAACCCCTGTGTGCCGGAAAAGGCAAAGGCATATGGATCCATGACAACGGAATACAGAAAGCTTTTGGTCGGTTTTTCATCCAGACTATGCAGCAGTTCCTCACTGACGCCGGATTCTTTTGCCGCTTTTGTCAGAAGCTCCTTGTCATAGCATTTCACGCCGAGTTTTTTTGCGACTTCCTGACCGATGATCCGTCCGTTGCTGCCGAACTGACGGCCGATCGTAACAATGAATTCACCCATAAGATTTTCCTCCTGTCATTTCTAATAGTCTTTATATTGTTCCTCTATCTTTTTAAAATAGTCAATATTAGCAGAAACGCTTGTATTTAAACGGTTATAAGTAGCTGCTACATGCATCTGGTTGATAATTTCCAGATAATCGTTCCGTGCCAGCTGTTCCTCCAACCGTATGTAAGTCTCGTTCTTTTCAAATTTAGTCCGAACGGCGCGTAATCCGTCTTTATAACCCAGTGAAGAACGGAATTCCTTCGCAGAATCTTCAAAATTCAGCGTTCCGTTTATTAAATCGCCCAAGTCATGGCTCGGATAGATCACGATAAATTCTGCGTCCGGATATTTCGCGGCATTAAATATTTTCTGCGAGTTCAGTCCGATGACAATGAATTTCCGGATTCCAAGATCATAAAGCGGACGGATCGGTTCATTGTCCTTAATACCGCCGTCTCTGTAATTCTTTCCGTTGATCAATACCGGTTCATAAACCACCGGCATGGCAGTGGAAGCCATAAGGATCTGTTTGATCTCTTCCGGAGATTTTGCGTTTAACTGCATATATTCCGGATAGTACTGCTCCTCTTCCACTCTGCATACGCCGCAGAAGAGGTCGAGAGGACTCTCGGAAATTGCCTGAAAATCCATATATTTATCCATAAGACGGTCCATTTCATCTCTGGAGAATAAGTATCCCTGCTCTATGGCAAGATTTAAATCGAAGCTGAATACCACATCCATATCAATGTCGTCCCAGACTTTGTACATGGTATCTACATTTCCCATTGCGAATAATACGCCGTTTACAGCGCCGATGGAAACGCCGGACACAGCGCCCACGTCCGACAGAAGATTTTTCTCCATAAGCGCCTTTAAAACTCCGATCTGATAGGAGCCTTTTCCGCCGCCGCCGCTTAAAACGAGGCCGGTCATATTCTGATAATCCTTCAAATAAAATACCCCCTTATTTCGGCGCCATGAGTTTCGTTATGCCTTCCTTCAGACCGTCAACTGTAAGCGGATACATATTGTAGATCTGAGCCAGTGTGTCTTCCGCCTCCATCCATGCCAGTGAGGAGGACAGACCCTGATGTCTTCGTGGATTGAGCCAGATGATCTTCTTATATTTCTTGCTGAAGATCTGGTTCCATTCATATCCGCTTTTTCCGTCATTTGGTCCGCGGTAATTGCCGTTCACGTCGAAAAGCTCTTCCGGCGCCATTTGCGCGTCGCCGACAATGATTACCTTGTAATCCTTATCGGTCATCCGGAAAATCTCCTCCATATCTACCCAGTCGCCGTATTCACATTCCGCAGTCTTATATAATTTACTATATATGCAGTTATGGAAATAATATGTTTTTACATCTTTAAAATGATTTGCCTTATATACCGCCTGAAACAGGGAATTACAAAGCTCCATAAAAGGATACATGGTTCCGCCGCAGTCAAATAACAACAGAAGTTTTACCGTATTTTTCCGCGGTTTTTCAAACTCCAATTGTAAATATCCCCCGTTATTACAGGTGGAATCGATCGTTTTATCCAGATCGAGTTCGGTTTTTGCTGCGTCGATCCGGCTGGAAAACTGCCGCAGCTTCCGGAAAGCAACTTGGAACTGACGGATATCCAGCGTCTTGTCATGCCGGAAATCCACATACTTCCGTTCCCCGTTTACCTGAAAGGCGCTCCGCATACCGGATTTTCCGCCTACCCGTATGCCGCCTTTATTCCGTCCGGTATGTCCGAAGGCGGAACCGCCGCTTGTGCCGATCCAGTAATTTCCGCCGTTATGTTCGGTGTTCTGTTCCGTAACGCGTTCCCGGAACACCCGCTTGGTTTCGTTCATGTCCCGTTTCTGTTCATAGGAATAGAGTTCTATATTCTGGCGGTCCGGCTCCATGCCTTCCTTATCCAGAAATTTCATGATCTCCGCAGGTACCTCGTCCTGATGCTTGATATTTTTAAAATATTCCATGAAGGCAAGGTCGTATTTATCGAAATCGGATTCCGTTTTTACCAGAATCATCCTGCCCAGATAATACAGGCGGTCCAGACTCGAATCTGCCAGATTTTTATTCAGGGCTTCCATAAAGGTGATCCATTCCGTCATGGAAACAGAGAGTCCTTTTTCTTTTAAAACATAGAAAAAATCAGTGAACAATTTATATTCTCCTCTTTTTAACGATTTCTAAGTCTTCGTCTTTTTTTACAAGTACGCCGAGGTACGGGATTTTTTCGCCGATTGTTTCCGGGTCGATGCCGCCGAGCATCAATGCCTGCAGCCAATCGATCAGTTCGGAGGTGCTTGGCTTTTTCCGCACTTCCTTGATGCTTCGTATCCAGTAAAAGGTGTCCATTGCATATTTTAACAGGTTTTCATCCAGATTTTCAAAATGCACACGCACGATCTCGTCCATTTCATCACGTTCCGGAAAGCTGATATAATGGAAAATACACCGACGGAGAAAGGCATCCGGCAGTTCTTTTTCAGCGTTGGAGGTAATGATAACGATCGGTCTGTGCTTTGCGCGGATAGTTTCTTTGGTTTCGTGGATATAAAATTCCATTTTGTCCAGCTCCCAGAGCAGGTCGTTCGGGAATTCCAGATCCGCTTTATCAATTTCATCGATCAGAAGAATGACCTGTTCTTCGTCCTTAAAGGCTTCTCCGAGTTTTCCGAGTTTGATATAGCGGGCAATGTCATCCACGCCTTCTTCTCCGAACTGGCTGTCATAGAGACGCTGGATGGTATCGTAAACATACAGACCGTCCTGTGCCTTTGTAGTGGATTTTATGTTCCAGATATAGAGTTTTTTTCCTAATGCGTCGCTGATCGCTTCTGCGAGCATAGTTTTTCCGGTTCCCGGCTCTCCCTTTATCAAAAGCGGTTTCTCCAATGCCATTGCGACATCCACCGCTGTCATCAGTTCTTCGGATGCCACATAGGTTTTGGAACCCGTAAATTTCATTTCCTGCTTATTCATATCGTTCTCCTCTCTATTCCCGAATCTGACCGTCGCCGTAAATGATGTATTTTGTTGAAGTAAGCGCAAGAAGTCCCATTGGGCCTCTTGCATGCAGTTTTTGAGTGGAAATGCCGATCTCCGCGCCAAAACCGAACATAAAGCCGTCCGTAAACCTTGTGGAGGCGTTGACATAGACGCAGGCGGAATCAATTTCCTGAAGGAACTTCTGCGCCGCACTGTAATTTTCCGTAATGATCGCCTCTGAATGGCCGGTGCTGTAATGATTGATGTGTGCAATGGCTTCATCAATGGAAGCTACGGTTTTTACGGAAATCTTTTTCGCAAGGTATTCGGTACCGTAGTCCTCCTCGCTGGCAGGAAGGATCAGATTGCTGATGGAAACCGCGGCATCGTCGCCCCGCATTTCACATTCATCATTGGCAAGATCCGCTGCGATCAAAGGTATGGCAAGGTCTGCGATATCTTTATGAATCACCAGGGATTCGCAGGCATTGCACACGCCAAGCCGTTGGAGCTTCGCATTTCGTATGATCGGAACGGCCTTATCCAGATCGGCGTCTTTATCTACATAGATATGGCAGTTTCCGCTTCCGGTTTCAATAACGGGAACGGATGCATTTTCAACAACAGTACGGATGAGACCTGCGCCGCCGCGTGGGATCAGAACATCCACGTAACGGTTTAAGCGCATAAATTCCCTTGCCGTTTCCCGGCTGGTATCCTCCAGAAGATTTACGGCGTCCTCCGGGATTTCCAGAGAAGAAAGGGTGTCCCGCAGAACTTTCACCAGAGCCATATTGGAATGTATGCAGTCGCTGCCGCCCCTTAAAATAACGGAGTTTCCGGTTTTAAAGCAGAGGGCGAAAGCGTCCACCGTCACATTCGGGCGGGATTCGTAAATAATTCCGATCACGCCGAGCGGAACCCGTTTGTTTCCGATCAGAAGACCGTTCGGACGTTTCTTCATGGAAATCACTTCTCCGATCGGATCCTCCAGAGCCGCTACCTGTCTTACGCCTTCGGCGATTCCTTCCAGACGTTCGACGGTCAGTTTTAAACGGTCCTGAAGCGCCGGAGACATTCCGTTACTTATGGCAAGCTCCAGATCTTCTTTATTTGCCTTCAATATCTCATCTTTATGTATCAGTAATGCCTCGGCCGCCTGTAAAAGCGCCTTGTTTTTTGTGTCTGTCCCGCAATTTGCCATCCAGCGGGACGCTTCCTTGGCCCGTTTTCCAAGCCCGTTCAGATCATACATTTTAAATCCTCCCATGTGATCTTTTAAATGATATTTCGTTCTGCCTCTGTATTTATGATTCTCTTTTCCGATACTATATATTGAAGCGTGATATCAAAAGGTTCCGTCGGAACCGGCTCCAAAAGGATCTGAAAATCATAGCAGACGCCTATGTTCAATACTTGGTTTTCCGTAAGAAACCGGTCATAAAAACCGCCGCCATAACCTAAACGGTTCCCGGATGCGTCAAATGCAAGTCCCGGAAGAAGCGCTATCGTTTTATCTGTATATTCAGGACTCCATGCCTCTGTTGTCACAGGTTCATAGATTCCCATATATCCCTTTGCCACGTCCTGCTGGGATTGGCAGCGAAGAAAAAGCATCCGCTCTCCTGCTACTTTGGGAAGATATACCCGTTTTCCCTTTAAAACCGCATCCTTTATAAGAGGAAGCAGCGAAACTTCATTACGGATCGGGAAATAAGCCAGAATACAGTCCGTATTCTGATATGCCGGAAGGGTATATATCTTTTGGCAGAGCATTTCCGACAAAGCCGATACTTCCTCCTGCGTAAGTCTGCTTCGTTTTTCCTTCATGGCAAGACGGAGGATTTTCTTTTCTTCCCGGCAGTTATTTTCTTTTTTTGTTTTCATGTCGGATATCCTTCAGTGTTTTTATGGTTCCGTCCCGGTCAACAATTTCGATCTTATCCATATCCCGCCGGAAATTCTTTTTAAATTCTGCGAGAAATTCCTGGCGGAGGATTTTCTGCTCCTCCAGTTCAGCTTCTGATAGACCGGATTCTTTTTTCTTTTTTGCCAGTGCATTGATCCTTGCTAATTTTTCGTCCGTCATTTTACTGCTCCATATATTTTTTATGCACGATATAATCCGTTACGTCAAAATCATCCTGTTCATGACTTAAAAACAGGGTTCCCACGTCTTTTCCTTCAAAAATGTCAACCAGAACGTTCAGGTCTTTCGTGTCGCAGATCATCATATCCGCTCCGGAATCGGTTGCTATCCTTGCGGCGGCAAGTTTCGTGGACATTCCGCCTGTTCCGTAGGTGGTGACGGCGCCCTTCGCCATACCGAGGAGCTTGTCGTCGATCCGTTCAATAACGGATAAACGGACGGCATCCGGATTATTTCTCGGATCATCCGTATAAAATCCGTCAATATCCGTCAGAATGATCAGCAGATCGGCGCCGATCAAGGTAGAAACGATTGCGGAAAGCGTATCGTTATCACCAAATTCGATCTCTTCTGTAGCAACCGTATCGTTTTCATTGACAACGGGTATGATCCCGAGCTTCAAAAGTTCGTTTAAGGTATTCTGCGCGTTGATCCTGCGCTCGTCCGAAGTGATAACGTCAAAGGTTAGCAGAACCTGCGCCGATAAATGGGCGTATTCCATAAAAAGCTTTTGATAGATCATCAAAAGACGTCCCTGCCCCAGCGCAGAGCAGACCTGTTTCATGGTAACGGTCTCCGGTTTTTTCGGAAGTCCCAGCGTTTTAAATCCTACGCCGATCGCGCCGGAAGAAACCAGCACCACGTCCTTTCCCTGATTCTTGAGGTCGCTGATGATACGAACCAGTTTTTCCAGTTTCAGATAATCAATATCTCCTGTCTCGCCGTGGATCAGAGAAGACGATCCGATCTTTATTACGATCCTTTTTTTATCTTTTAAGGTTTCTCTTACGTTCATCGAAGATTAGTCCTTTCTTTCCGTATGTATTTTTATCAGATAAGCGGCGCAGGCTTCCGCCGCCTTGATCCCGTCTACAGCCGCAGATGTGATCCCGCCTGCGTATCCGGCGCCTTCTCCGCATGGAATGATTCCCGGAAATACGGACATATAGTCGTCGTTTCTGAGGATCCGGACCGGAGAAGATGTCCGGGATTCGATTCCCGACAAAACAGCGTCCTGCCGGTCAAATCCTTTTATCTTTTTTCCAAATGCATCGATTGCTTCAATTATAGCATCTGAAACAAACTCTGGCAAATGTTCCTTGAGATCTGCAAAGGAAAAACCGCCCTTTATGCAGGGCTTAATCCCGCCGAAGCCGGTGCTTGCCTTTCCTTCCTTAAAATCCCCATAGGTCTGCACCGGAACAAGCCCGTTTCCTGCCTGATAAAATGCCCGTTCAAGCCTTTGCTGAAAAATTACCCCGTCTAGAGGTCCTTCTCCCGTATAATCCGAAGGAAGTATGTTACAGACAATGGCGCTGTTGGAATTATCGGCATCCCGTTTGCTGTAACTCATTCCGTTTACCACCATGCCGCCGGTTTCACTGGAAGCGTTCACGACATAACCGCCGGGACACATACAGAAAGAAAAAACCGAACGTCCTTTTGACGTGTGATAAGTGAGTTTATAATCAGCGGAAGGAAGCATTGAAAAATCCGCGTCTGCGCCATACTGCGACTTGTTGATGTCTTCTCGCTTATGCTCGATCCGAAGCCCGATGGCAAAGGGTTTCTGTTCCATTTTTAGTCCATTTTCGTAAAGCATTTGAAATGTATCCCTCGCACTGTGTCCGATGGCAAGGATCAATGTATGTGTGAAATATTCAGCGAGCGTTTCACTGCCGGAATCAGGATCTCCATGTCTTACAATGATCTTATAAAGCGGAGCGGGGTTATTTTCATCCTTCGAACTCTCACAGACAGAAAAATCAGAAAAAAAGCTTTCAAAGTGAATCTCACCGCCGCACGAAAGAATCCGCCTCCGCATATTTTCCATTATAGTTTTTAATATATCAGTTCCTACATGAGGTTTTGCATCATATAAAATGCTCTTATCAGCGCCAAAGCTATGGAAACATTCCAGAACATCGCGGATCCTGCCTTCCGGATCTTTGATCCCCGTATTCAGCTTACCGTCGGAAAAGGTTCCCGCGCCGCCCTCGCCGAACGAAACATTGCTGCTAAGATTCAGTTCGCCGGTTTCCCAGAAATGCTCCACATCCTTCTTACGATCTTCCACCGGTCTGCCCCGTTCAAAAACAATCGGACAAAATCCCGCTTCCGCAAGTTTCAGCGCCGCAAAATATCCGGCCGGCCCTGCTCCGATAATGACAGGTCTTGAAATATGTCCGTCTGAACGGTATGGAAAATGGTATTTAATAATATTAGTTGACATAATACTATTATTGTGAACTTTATTTACAATTTCTGCTTCCGAGGACGGATTCATAAGTGATACGTCAACGGAAATGACATAGTGGATATCATTCTTTTTTCTGGAATCGATCGAACGACGGAACAGGCTCCATGTTTTTATTTTCGGAACATGCAGGATTTTTTTGATCTTCTGCTCCAGTTCTGCCTCCGTATAACCGATCTTCATGGATATATTATTAATTCGGATCATTTATCTTTCTCTCCTGATATGCATCGGATAAAACCTGCTCTCCTGCCGTTTTTCCGCTTAGAAAAGCCCATGTCAGATTATAGCCGCCGCACTTTCCTAAAACGTCCACTGCTTCTCCGACAGCGTAGATTCCTTTGCAATTCTTAAGTTCCATGGTTAATGGGTTGATATCTTTAAGGGAAATTCCACCGGCGGAAGCCTGCGAGTTTTCGAATCCTGCCAGTGACTTTACGCGGACATTCCATTGTTTCATAGTCTGTATCAGGGAACGTAAGTCTTTTTCATTGCACTCTGATATCTTTATTTTTTTTGGTTCCGCTTCTTCGTTAAAATAATGCTCCAGAAAGCAGGCCGCCAGTTTATCGTTCAGATAACCGTTCAGAAAAGCAAAAAGCGTCCGGTAAGGCGCGGTCTTTTTCAGTTTCTCCCAGGCTTCACAGATTTCATCACAGGAATAGTCGCAAAGAAGGTCGATCCGGAATGTATAATTTTCATCCGGCATATCATTCATTGCAATATTTCCGGTAAGATTAAAGACTGCAATCCCCGAAAGTCCGTCTTTTGTAAGCTGCAATTCTCCTACTTCCCGATCAATTATAATATCGTTTCCTTGGTCGTCCGTTCGAAGCAGGCATATATCGGTTTTTGTCCTTACTCCCGCAATGAGGGAAAAATCCCCGTCACAATGAACCGGACAGAGAGCCGGTCGAAACTTACGATATGAAAGAGACATTGAAGAAAAAAGTCCCTCTGTCTCTTCCTGCAAAGCGGCACCCAACTGCGGTGCAGACAGTCCGCCTACGGATAAAATGACGGTTTTGGCAGAGACGACCGTCTGCCCTGCCTGATCCAACACCGTAAAACCTTCTGAAATCGATTTTAAGCCGCTTATTTCGCATTGGGTAAGTATTTCTACCCCCGCGCCTTTTAAAGCGTCAGAAAGCGCCCAGACGACGGTTGAGGCCTGATCAGATTTGGGATAGACATAGCCGTTTTTTTCATAACAGGGCACGCCCAGCTCTTCCATATATGAAATTACCGATTGATATGGATGATCTTTCAGAATTTTAAGAATTTCAGGATCATGATAATAACTGTCGGACGAAAGATATGTATTGGCAAGATTGCACTTGCCGTTTCCCGTAGCATAAAGTTTACGTCCGATCTTCCGGTTCTTATCAATCATGATGACAGATAACCCCCGGTTTGCGGCGGCAATTCCTGCCGACATCCCGGAGGCGCCTGCACCGATCACGCAGACGTCGTAACGTTTCATATAGTACTCCTTTTTATATGGCAAAGCCATTAACTAGCAATGGATTCCAGATAATCGTAGACTTCCTTTAAATCATCGAAATACATACCCCTGTTGATCTCGTTTTGTATGTTTTCCGGAAGTAACTGGCGTTCAATATCCGTATATTCAAATAAAATACCGTCCGGATCCACAACAACCACATAACCGCCGGAATAAGAAAGGCGGAACTGGTATTTTTTCCGGATCGCATTATCTGTTGCAGGATTATCTTCCGTGTTTTCTTTTTTGGCGTCTGCCGGTCCTGCCGTTTCCTGTATATTTTCATAAACGGTTGCAGGCTGGACGGTATATTCCGCATATTCCGAAAAATCAGTATCGGAAATGTCTGCGGAAGTATTCTTTTTATTCTCGTAGTAATAACGATATATCAATGCACCTGACTCATAAGCCAGAAAAAATACAGCTGAAAGGATGAGTATATACAAAAATAATTTCTTCATGGTTTTTCATCTCCTTGAAGAAATTATTTCCGTAATGCGTGTTAATTATTCAATAATAATATCAGCCTTTTGATTATTCGGGAAAATGGTGATCCATGTTTTTCCAGGATTCATTTTCAGGTCCGTACCGTCAATGTTATAGAAATGCGTTACAGAGTTTTCCGAAGATTTTCTCCAGCGGATCGGGATTACCTGTCCGTTGGAAATGTAGTATCCTTCATCTTCCCCGATCAAACTGATATCGATCAGATCAGCCTCTAACGGTGCATGTCCCGCAAACTGAATGATGATATTTTCAAAACAGAGCTGTTCGCCGGTCAGTTCGTCAATCTGCGGCGCATCATACTGGAACCGGTAATACTTGCCGTCTTCCGCATTATATTCAAACCATGGTTTTCTGCCGGAATTAAATGCAGTTGTTATTTTATTTGCAGGCGTGCCGCCGATATCCTGTACCTCGGAATTGAACTGGAACATTTTCTCATAAGAAGCCTTTTTCTCTGTCGAGTACCCTTCAAATTCGATTCCCTTATCAATACCCTCGGAAGATGTATAGCAGTTATGCGGCGCTTTTCGGTCGCTGGTCCTGTAATACATCACGTTTCCAACGGCATATAATCCGTTCAGGTTGTCAAGGTCCGGATATGCGGAAAAATCAGCCTCCGCAAAAATGGATTGTCCGACATGACAATAAATAGCATCATATTCCATGGCTTTCCGGTCATAATAGTGTCTTGCACTTCGCACCGGACCGATCTTATCTAAATTGGAATAATCCGTAAAGATAGCCATGAGACGGGTAATGCCGCCTTCTACCAGCATTTCATATACGATATCTGCCTGTCCGATTCCGGCCTGCGGCATCGCAGGTTTCAGATTATTGATCATAATTGCGATCGGACGCTTATTCTCAAAGGATTCGTCAATCCATTCGCCGGTCAGATCACTCAGGATCATGCCGTCCCGTTTCAGGGTAATATCCGTTGCTTTCGTAATCATGGAAGACTGGGAAAGATTCACAGTGTAGGTCTGTTGTGTTTCCTCAGTTTCCTCTTTTCCGCATCCGGCAAGCATTGATAAACTCAACGCAGCAGCCGTCATTCCGATCAGTACTCGTTTCTTATTCATAATCTCTCGTAAATCCTTTCTTGTTTAATATCTCTTCCTGAAGTGCTTCCATTCTGCGGCGTTCCTCTTCTTCCATATGGTCGTAGCCAAACAGATGAAGCATACTGTGCGCCGTCAGAAAAGCAATCTCCCGTTTCGGACTGTGTCCGTATTCCTCAGCCTGACTGTAAACCTTGTCCAATGAGATCACAATGTCGCCCAGAACAAGTTCTCCGGAATCCGGATTGAAATATTCGCCGATATTGGTCTCCGCCTTTTTGAAATCACAAGGCGTTTCAAAATCCACCATCGGAAATGATAAAACATCGGTCGGGGCATTGATCTTTCGTTCTCTTTGGTTTATCTCCTGAATGCCTTTATTGTCGGTAAAGATCACTTCCAGTTCGCATTCATAGGGACAGCCCAGATGATCGACAGCCTCGTTTACCACTGTTTCTACGATGGTTTCAAATTCCGGCGGGTATGTTCTGTTTGATTCATCGAAAATTTTTACAGTCATGGTAACTCCTATCAAACCAAGTAAATATTATACATGATTTTAAGCATATTATCAACCTTTCCGGCTGTTTTTATTTCTTGCGGCAAGCTTTTTATCATATTCTTCGTAAGCTTCGACGATCTTCTGTACCAGCGGATGCCGTACGACGTCCAGATTTGAAAATTCACAGATTGCAATTCCTTCGATCCCCTTTACAACCTTTAACGCGGTTTCCAGACCGGATTTTACTGTGCCTGCCAGATCTTTCTGGGTAAGGTCGCCGGTAATGATCGCCTTGGAACCGAAGCCGATACGGGTAAGAAACATTTTCATCTGTGCCGGCGTAGTATTCTGCGCCTCGTCCAGCACGATAAAAGCATGATCCAGCGTCCGCCCGCGCATATAAGC
>CANRMC010000061.1 GCA_947631605.1 uncultured Lachnospiraceae bacterium | reverse complement strand
AAATGGCAGATCATTATGACGTATACTACCGCGTACATGCGCAATCTTACGGCTGGCTCGGCTGGGCAAAGAACGGCGCTCCTGCCGGAACCGCAGGCTATGCAAAGCGTCTGGAAGGAATCCAGATTGTACTGGTACCGAAGGGCGGCACAGCACCTTCGAACAGTTACGGCGGTATCAACACTGCAAACAGACAGGCATATATCGCAAAGTAAGACAAAGCAAAATCATCAACAGGCATCCGGAAGAAAAATCCGGGTGCTAGTTTTAGAGTGAGCAGTAAACAGCTTTCAAAGCGGTCCCAGAATAGGACCTGTTACCGTTGAGAAAGCGTTATAAAGAAAGCATGTCACTAGATTACAAACAGGCATCAAAAGAATATGTGCAGTATTTACATTTTCTCCCAAATCAGATAATATGAAAATATGTTATGTAACCGCGCTTATCTGTCATTGAAAACATACTCCGCCAGGAGGATTATTATAATGTTGAGGGGAAAATAATGAAGAAAAAATACAGAGTCACATATAACGCAACGGTAACGCTCAGTTTTGTATTGATCTGCCTTGCGGTCACGCTGCTCGGGATTCTGACCAAAGGGAGCAGCACCCAGAAATTTTTTACTACGTCTCATTCATCTTTGAAAAATCCTTTGACATATTTGCGATTTATAACCCATGTTTTTGGACATAGCAATTGGAATCATTTTATCGGAAATGTTTCCTACCTGCTTCTTCTTGGACCTATGCTGGAAGAAAAATACGGTTCCAAAGAACTGATAGAAGTGATCGGCGTTACAGCAGTTGTTACCGGACTTGTGAATTATATCTTTTTCCCGCATGTTGCTTTATGCGGTGCAAGCGGGGTAGTATTTGCCTTTATTCTTCTGGCTTCTTTTACCAGTTTTAAAGAAGGTGAGATTCCGCTTACATTTATACTGGTTGCGGTCTTATTTATCGGACAGCAGATTTATGAGGGAATCGCACTGAAAGATAATATTTCCAACATGGCTCATATCGTGGGTGGAATTGTAGGAACGGTGATTGGCTTTATGCTGAATAAAAAAGAATTACAGAAGGAGTAGGATTCAGACTTCACAGCGTCAATGCTCAGAAATGTTCACTGGCGCTTTTATTTTTTGGGAAATTATTGAGTTTATAGTTTAGCTGAAAGATAAGTACTTTCATAACAAAATAATGTACAATAAAAAGAGATTTTCGGAAAGGCGGTAGACAGGTATGAGGATAAGAAAAAAGATTCTATCAATTGCCCTGACAGCGATTCTGGCGGTGACTTCCATTCCATGGATGCGTGTGTCGGCGGAAACGGTGGTAACGGGAGAAACTGTAGAAATCCCTGCACAGACGGAACAGGCAGGGAGTACGGAGGAAGCCCCTCAGGTGGTAGAAGTTCCGGATGTGACTGTCAGCTATCATACCCATATCCAGACATACGGGGATACACAGGGAATGAAAAAAGACGGAGAAATGGCAGGGACCAGCGGCGAGGCAAAACGTCTGGAGAATATTCAGATTACTGTTGCCGGAAATGAAAATCTTGGCGTGCGTTATACAACGCATTGCCAGTCTTACGGCTGGATGCCATGGTCGCGAGACGGGCAGGTAAATGGAACCAGCGGTCAGGCAAAACGTTTGGAAGCGATCAAGATCGAACTTACCGGTGAAGCAAAAGAGGATTATGATGTTTATTACCGGGTTCATGCACAGAGCTACGGCTGGCTGGGCTGGGCAAAGAACGGCGAACCGTCCGGAACGGCGGGATATGCAAAACGTCTGGAAGGCATACAGATCATTGTTCTGAAAAAAGACAGTCCGGCGCCGGGCATGGATTATGCAGGAGTAAATGCTTCCTATGAGAAGCATGATGGCAGAACTTATATTGCGGCACCCGGTTCTGAAACAATTTCTATACCGGGGGATTCTGAGAATCAGCCACTGATATACACCACCCATGTGCAGACTTATGGATGGCAGCAATGGAAAAAAAGCGGCGAGATTGCAGGAACCAGTGGTGAAGGAAAACGTCTGGAAGGCATCCGGATCCAGCTCGGAAATGTCCCATATAGCGGAAGTATAAAGTATAGAACCCACGTGCAGGGCTATGGATGGCAGGATTGGGTAAAGGATGGAGAAGTATCCGGAACTGTCGGAGAAGGAAAACGTCTGGAAGCGATTCAGATCCAGTTGGAGGGCGAGATCGCTGAACATTATGATGTTTATTATCGGGTACATGTGCAGAAATTTGGCTGGATGCGCTGGACAAGTAACGGCAGTAAGGCAGGAACAGAAGAACTGGCGAAGCGGATGGAAGCGATTGAGATCCGTCTGCTGGAAAAAGGAAGCAAAGATCCCGATATTACTGAGAATTCCGGCTGGGCATTCACGGATGCAATGATTTATCCGGAATATTTACATTATATTTATTTCCCTGAACGGGCAAAAAACGAACCGAAAAGCGGAATCGGCGTAGATGTCGTGAACTATGCCAAACAGTTTCTTGGGACGAAATATGTATATGGCGGTTCTGATCTGAAAAACGGTGTTGACTGTTCCGGATTTACCATGAAAGTTTATGAGCATTTTGGCTATAGTCTGCCGCATGGAGCGACTTTACAGTCAAAGATGGGAAGACCGGTATCTACGGAAGATCTTATGCCGGGAGACTTGGTATTCTATTCCGATGATGATGGAAAAACAATGTATCATGTAGCTATGTATGCCGGAAATGGCGAGATCATTCATTCGGATGGCAGCGTTCATATTTCGGATGCAGCTTTTTCATATGGTGGTCCATATAAAGCAGTGCGGCTGCTGCCTTGGTATTAATAAATGCAAATTTATTTTAAGAGGAGGATGAATTATGAAGAAAACAATCGCACTTATTTTGTCATTGTTTTTGCTGTTTAACATTGGTAACATTCATGTATACGCAGCAGATAACGATTCAGCAGGGCAAAATGCCCAAACATCCGGAAATCTGATTCCGATCGATGCGACAAATTTTCCGGATCCGGCATTTAGAGAATATCTGTCAGAGGAATTTGATGAGGATAAGGATGGAAAGTTGAATCCGGATTCTGTTACAGGAATATATGCAGGACCTGATGTGAAAGATTTAACAGGCATAGAATTATTTCAAAATCTTGAAACGCTGACATGTGATGATTCCGACGTGACCAGATTGGATGTAAGCAAAAACAAAAAACTTTATGAACTGAACGTCAATTATAGTAAATTAGAGGTATTGGATATTACGGGTCTGGAGTTTTCTGATGAGGGGGTTATGAACCCTTATTACGGACTCTGGTTATATATCGATGATACCAATGGAATTGTTGATTTATCCAAGATAAAGGGACTGGATTTCAGCCTGATAAAAGAAAAAGGATTCAATTCTGAAAAGAAACAGATATATCTTGCGAATCTGTTTGAGGATATCGATATATCATATTTTTATTTTGATAATTCAGACATTCCTTTTCCGATGTATATTTATTTAAATAAAAACACCGTATCATACCGAACACATGTACAGTCTTATGGCTGGCAGGATTATGTGTCAAATGGACAGGTGGCAGGAACAACCGGAGAAGCAAAGCGTCTGGAGGCTATCGAGATCAACGCCTTAGGCATAAGCGGAGGCGTGCGATACACAACCCATGTACAATCATACGGCTGGCTCCCATGGGCTTCAAATGGTGAAATGTCAGGAACAGAAGGAGAAGCAAAACGTCTGGAAGCAATTAAGATTGAGATTGAGGATGATTATATTGCCGGTTTATATGATATTTATTACCGCGTTCATGCGCAGTCTTATGGCTGGCTTGGCTGGGCAAAAAATGGAGAACCTGCAGGAACAGCCGGATATGGCAAACGTCTGGAAGGTATCCAGATTTTGATTGTCAGAAAGGGAGAAAAAATTAATGAGAAGTCCGAAGGAATTGAATCGGTAAGAAAGGAAGCTTATGTTGCAAAGGCGGGTTCTTCACCGGTTTATGGAGCTTCTTCCACCTCCGCATTGAATCCGGTGGTTCCCGGAAATGATAAATTAAGTGTATCTTATCGGACGCATGTGCAGTCTTATGGCTGGCAGAACTGGAAATATAATGGGAAAATGGCAGGTACTCAGGGAGAGTCGAAGCGTCTGGAAGGGATTAATATCAGACTTACGAACAACATGAAGTTTTCCAATGTAAACATCATTTACCGTACCCATGTACAGTCCTATGGATGGATGCCTTGGGTATCAAATGGAGAGATGTCCGGCACACAGGGAGAAGGCAAACGTCTGGAGGCGATACAGATCAAACTGGAAGGTAATTACGGTGCAGATCCGGGGTATGACGTTTACTACCGCGTTCATGCACAGTCTTATGGCTGGCTTGGCTGGGCAAAGAACGGCGATCCTGCCGGAACGAGCGGCTATGGCAAACGTCTGGAAGGTATCCAGATTGTGCTTGTGCCGAAGGGCGGCGCAGCGCCGGCGAATAACTATGGTGGAATTACTTCCGCAAAAAGGCAGGCATATATTTCAAAGTAATTATAGACGGTAAATAATCGATAGTATTAAAAAACGGGTGCGTTCTGAGAAACTCAGAATGAACCCGTTTTTAAAATTTGCTTCATTTAGCTGTAGGATAAGTACTTATTCCGAAAAATAATATAAAATATTCAATAGGATTCCGGCAGACAGGAGGTAGGAATATGAGAAAAATCAAGGATAAAATAATTTCAATTATGTTAGCAGTTGTATTTGTTGTTACAAGCATGACAGTTTCCGTAAATGCTAAGGAATATCAGTCACTGCCGATAGATTCATATGCAGCTGCCGCTGCTTCAGTTCAGAACCTGATACCGATAGATGCGCAGCATTTTCCGGATCCGGAATTTCGAAAATATTTATCCGGTCTGGATGAAGATAAAGATGGGTATTTGAATGTGGCTGATGTGACAGATCTTAATTTGTGGAATGAACCCAATATTGCGAATCTGGCTGGTATAGAATATTTTTCTGAACTGACTTATTTGTCATGTCCTGAAAAAAACCTGACTAGTTTGGATGTGAGTGCAAATCTAAAACTGCAGGATCTTGTCTGCAGAAACAATCCTATTAAACAGTTGGATCTGAAAAATAATAAAGATTTGAAACACTTATATTGTGAAGATACACAGATAAAAAGTCTTGATCTAAGTAATAATCTAAAGTTGGAGGAGGTTACGCTTTCCATCGATAACTTAAAGGTACTGGATCTCACGAATCAGGCTGCCGTTCAGAAAGGAAGATATATTCCTTTGCGAGTATTTATGCTTACTTCCACTCATTCGGGTATCGTTGATTTATCCAATATAAAAGGTTTGGACTATAGTCTGATCGATGATCCGGCGTTTGATGCAAAAACGAAAAAACTGGATTTGGGTAAAGTCGTAATCGATGGTAAATACGGTTATGATCTGGGTTGTGGAAGTTTACCATATGAGTTTTATGTGGAATATCACAGTTCGCCTGATGATCCGAATCCTTATTTATACAGAGAAATATCTTATCGCACGCATATTCAATCGATCGGCTGGCAGGATTATGTAACAAACGGTGAAGTTTCAGGAACCAGCGGACAGGCAAAACGTCTGGAGGCAATTGAAATTAAATCATTGAACGGAATGCCTGTAGATATCCAGTACACAACGCATGTGCAGTCCTATGGCTGGCTTCCATGGTCAGCCAATGGCGAGGTTTCCGGTACGGAGGGCGAAGCAAAACGTCTGGAAGCAATTAAAATAAAAGTGGACGATAGTAATACGGATACGAAATTTGATATTTACTATCGGGTGCATGCTGAAAGTTTCGGCTGGTTAGGCTGGGCAAAAAACGGAGAACCGGCGGGAACAGCCGGATATGGGAAACGACTGGAAGCAATTCAGATTTTGCTTGTTTACAAAGGCGAGAATATCAATGAAAACGAAAAAGGAATTGTTTCTTCAAGAAGTGAGGCTTATATCGCAAAACCAGGCAATTCGCCTGTACTGGGAGGACAACAGACTTCAGCCACAGATCCAAAGGTGGCTGGATTGGATACCCTGAATGTCGTTTACCGAACGCATGTGCAGTCCTATGGATGGCAAGGTTGGAAATATAATGGTCAGATGGCAGGAACGCAGGGGCAGGCAAAACGTCTGGAAGGGATTAATATTAAACTTACGAATAAAGGAAAGCTTGACAGGTGTTATTCAATAAAATACCGGACACACGTCCAGTCTTATGGCTGGATGCCATGGGTATCGGATGGAGAAATGTCAGGGACAGAAGGTCAGGCAAAACGCCTTGAGGCAATCGAAATAAAGGTTGAAAATGATTTTAGAGGCAGTGATGATTCAGATATCCTGGCTGAGTATGATATTTACTACCGCGTCCATGCACAGTCTTACGGTTGGCTCGGCTGGGCAAAGAACGGAGAACCTGCCGGAACGAGCGGTTACGCAAAACGTCTGGAAGGAATCCAGATCGTACTTGTACCGAAGGGCGGCGCGGCGCCGGCGAATAATTACGGTGGAATTACTTCTACAAACAGTCAGGCGTATATCGCTAAGTAAGACAAAGTAAGAGAAAGCAAAATCATCAACAGGCATCCGGAAGCAAAAACCGGGTGCCTGTTTTGATTTATAACATGTAATCAGATAACGTTAAATTGAGGATGTGGTTGTACAGAAAAAAAACAGACTTAGCAGCGAGATAAGTACTTATAAGGAAAAATAATATAAAATAAAGATATATATAATTTGCAGATGGGAGGAATGGTGCAGGTATGAAAGTATAGTTTTAAGAATATTTGAAAGTATAATTGAAAGGAGAAAATATGAAGAAAAAAATTTTAACTTTTATTATGGCGCTTCTTCTTACTATTACGTCAGTGCCATTTAATGTTCAGGCAGCAGGAAGTACTAGTGGAACTACGGTTGCTATTAATGCTACGAATTTTCCGGATATTAATTTTCGGGAATATTTACAAAGTCATTATGGGGATGTATACGGAAATATAAATGTAGATAAAATCACTTCTCTCAGTCCATATAATGATGAAATTAAAGATTTAACAGGAATTGAATTGTTTCCGAATCTTCAATCTTTGTATTGCTATAACAACAAATTGACCAGTTTGGATTTGAGCGGTAATCCTAAATTAGCTATACTGGAATGTTATAAAAATCAGTTAACAAGCATTAACATAAGCAACAATCCAGATCTGGAAAGACTGAATTGTCATGATAATTTCCTGACCAGTCTGGATGCAAGTAATTGTCCTGAGCTGAGAAGATTGCTCTGTTATAATAATAAACTTAATAGTTTGAATGCAAATAATTGTTCAAGTCTTATTGACCTTACTTGCAATAATTGTCAACTTACCAGTTTAAGTCTCCTGAACTGTACTAAACTTCTTGAGATTGACTGTTCTGAAAATAAGCTTGGCAGCTTGAATGTAAGCACCTGTACGAAATTGGAGGAACTGGACTGTCACGATAATGAACTGATTAGTCTGGATGTGAGCAATTGTCAAAGTCTGGAGACTTTATATTGTCAGCAAAACAATCTCAGCAGCTTAGTAACAAGTAATATCAATCTGGATTCAATAGATTGTTCAAACAATCAATTAAGTTATCTGGATGTAAGCATGAATCCTAATTTGACTTCACTTAGTTGTGCAGTGAATCAATTGAATAGTTTGGATGTAAGTAATAATTTATATCTGAAGAAATTGTATTGTCCAAAGAATAAGTTGAGCAGACTTGATGTGAGCAGTAATCGGAAACTATATGAATTAGCTTGTGATTATAATTCCGGAATGCAGGAGTTAAATATAGATAATCTGAAGTTTTCAGATTCCGATGCGTTAACTTATTTATATTTAGTATTAGATAGCTATAACTTCAAAGTTGATCTTTCAAGAATAAAGGGGCTTGATTTTACTGAGGTCAGTGATAAAAATTATAATAGCATTACAAATGTTCTTGATCTGTCAGGTATTCCGGATACTACTATTGTAGGGCACTTTTTAGGAATACCAGAAGATGAAAAAGCTTCGGTTCCTTGTAAATATTGGTCTTCAGGTTTATCAACTAACGTAAGATTTATTTTTCCGGAGAATATACCTACAGTAAATACACAGAATGTCTCTGTTTCTTATCGGACACATGTGCAAACATACGGATGGCAGCCATATGTTTCTAACGGAGCTGTGGCAGGTACCATTGGTCAGGCAAAACGTCTGGAGGGAATTAATATCCGGGTGTCTGGTGATGCCAATTTGGGTATCAAGTATACTACACATGTTCAAAGTTATGGATGGCTTCCTTGGGCTTCCAACGATGATATGTCTGGTACTGAAGGAGAGGCTAAACGTCTGGAAGCAATCAAGATTCAGCTTTACGGGGCAAATCAGGATAAATATGACGTTTATTATCGTGTCCATGCACAGTCTTTTGGCTGGCTTGGCTGGGCGAAGAATGGAGCTCCTGCCGGAACTGCAGGTTATGCGAAGAGGCTGGAAGGAATCCAGATTCTTGTTGTGAAAAAAGGAGAGAAGATTAATGAGAATCAGGGAGGAATTACGTCGGGAAGAAGTCAGGCATATATAGCATTAAATGGTTCCTCGCCGGTAGTTGGTAATGAATCGACGTCCAATACCAAACCATCTATTAAGGGAATAGACAACCCAAATGTAACTTATCGTACTCATGTTCAGTCGTTTGGCTGGCAGGGTTGGAAGTATAACGGACAGATGTCCGGAACAAGCGGACAGGCAAAACGACTGGAAGGAATCAACATCAAGCTTACAAACAAGCCATATCCTGGCGGTATCTGCTATACTACGCATGTACAAACTTATGGCTGGCAGGGAAATGTTAATAATTCTGCAACCTGGAAGAAAGATGGGGAAATGGCAGGAACGAGCGGACAGGCAAAACGTCTGGAAGCAATTATGATCAAGCTTAATGGTGAAATGGCAAATCGTTATGACGTATACTACCGTGTCCATGCACAGTCTTACGGCTGGCTCGGCTGGGCGAAGAATGGAGCTCCTGCCGGAACTGCAGGTTATGCAAAGCGTCTGGAAGGAATCCAGATCGTGCTTGTACCGAAGGGAGGATCAGCACCTTCCAACAGTTATGGAGGAATTATATCAGGGCAAAAACAGGCGTATATTGCAAAATAAATTTCAGGTTTAGCTGTATGATAAGTACATAACGAGAAAAATGAGATAAAATAAAAAGGTAAAGAATCGGATTCATCTATGAGGGGAGATTATTTTTTGATGGATCCGGTTCTTTTTTTGATAGTTTATTTAGAAATGATGATGTACTTAGCTGGCAGCTAAGTACATCTTTTGTAAAAAAATGTATAATTACTCTGGTTGCACAAAAATAAATTTTAATGTCATTACTATCAAAAGGAGAAAGATGATTACATATAAAATTTATACAGATATTGGAAATCGGGAAGTAAACGAAGACAGTGTGGGCGAAATTGATATGAATGGTCGGTATTGCTTTGCACTTGCTGACGGATTAGGTGGTCATGGTAGAGGAGAATGTGCTTCTGCTATGGCGGTAGAAACGGCTCTTAGTATGTTCGCTGAACATTACAGTGATGACTTTTTGAACCAATGTTTTCAGGAAACACAGCAAAATGTTTTAAATGCACAAACAAGTAATACGGAACTGGCGGATATGAAGACGACCATGGTTTTACTCACAATAGATGAAGAGTTTATCAAGTGGGGGCATATTGGCGATTCGAGATTGTATCATTTTAACAAATTTAAAATAGTGGAAAGAACGTTGGATCACAGTGTTCCGCAAATGCTCGTAAACCTCGGAGAAATTAAAGAAAAAGATATAAGGGGACATGAAGATAGAAATCGTCTTTTACGAGTGATCGGAAGTCCCTGGAATGGACATTCCTATGAGCTGTCCGAGCCGCTTCCAAATAAAAAAAAGCAGGCGTTTCTGTTATGTACGGATGGTTTTTGGGAATTGATAGAAGAAAAAAAGATGGTTCAGTTTTTAAAAAAGGCAGAGACTGTGGATGCCTGGATGGATATGATGGTAGCCGAGGTAAAAACAAAAGGCACTGGAATAAATATGGATAATAATTCAGCAATTGCCGTATGGTTGGAGGGATAAAAATGAAAATCAATAAAAGAACTTTAACATTTGAAATAATTATAACAGTAATCATGTTAGTGGCACTGATAACTGTTTTTTTACCGTATTTCAGCTTAAAAGTAAATGATCTTAATGAAACATTTCATACCTATATTATCGAAGATGTATTTGAAAAAGTAGACAGCTTACTGGGAGAAGGGAAAATAGATGCTTCTTTCGAAGCAACGGAGGACGGAAAAGAAAGCGTATATATTATTAATCCAAAATCCGGTCTTCAAACATTGAAAAGTACTATAGATATGAAAGACAGTGGTGTTGAGCAGATAGTTAAAATGAAGCGATTTATCATCACAATGCTTATCATTGCATGGACGTTCGCCGTAATATCGATTGTATTGATCTGGGTGCTGAGAAAAAAGCTTCGTTATATTTTATCCGGAATTGCAACACTGATATCGTCTCTTTCAATGTTATCGATTGTAATATTTCTTCCAAATCTGGCAAAGGATGCTTTGATCGCGGCAATAAAGAAGGCTTTGTTCGACGATGGAGGTATTTTGCAAGTGATGCTTTCAGGCCTGGCTGAAAATCTGGTTTTTGAGCATGTAGGTAACTTTGTGAAAGCATTACTGATGAATACATTGGAATATGGTTATTGGATGTTTTTTATAGTTTCAATGCTAGGATTTGTTGCAGCATTGATCGGTTTTATTCTGGAACTCGTATTCCAGGATAATGTTCAAGCTAAAAAAACGGTTGCAAAACTTTTAGGTCTCAGTGGTGAGTACGATGGAGCTGAAATAGAGATTGGAAATGGAATCGTGATCGGAAGAGATCCGTCCATATGCCAGTTGGTCATCAACAAAGATAAAATTAGTCGGCAACATTGCAGAATTAAGTACAATTCTGAAACGGGGAAATATCTTGTAACGGATTATTCAAGTAACGGTACATATGTTGCAGGTGGCGGACGATTAGATGAGAATGTGACAGTTGAGTTGGAAAAAGGAACAATTATTCAGCTGGGAAAAAAAGGAGATACATTCCGGCTTAGCTAAGGAGATAAAATGGGAACAAGAAGATGTTTAAACTGTATGAAGGAGTTTGCTTTTCCTGACGGACAGGAAAATATGCGTTTTCAATGTCCGATTTGCGGACATATCGAAGGAACTCCGCCAAAAGAAATATATCATTTGAATCCGGGCGTTGTATTGCAGGGCAGATATACGATTGGAACAGTTGTCGGATTCGGTGGATTCGGTGTAATTTATAGAGCCTGGGATCAGATGCTGAATACAGTGGTAGCGATCAAGGAGTATTATCCTTCCGGTTTGGTTCAAAGAGTTCCTGGTGAAAAAGAAGTAATTGTATACGAGGGGAATCGTAGAAAAGAATTTTATTCAGAACTTGCCAGATTTTTGGATGAAGCGAAAAACATGGCAAGGTTTCAGGATAATCCGAACATTGTTCAGGTAGATAACTTTTTTGAAGAGAATAATACTGCATACATGGTGATGGAATATTTGGAAGGATTATCATTGAAGCAGTATCTTAAAATGGAAAACGGAAAAATTGATTATGAGACGGCAGTTGATATTATATCTTCCGTTATTGATGCTTTACGTGAGATCCATGCTTCAAAAATCCTTCACCGGGATATAAGTCCGGATAATATTTTCCTTTGTGAAGGAGGAAAAGTTAAATTACTGGATTTTGGTGCGGCAAGATTGTCTGATGAAGAAAAGGAAATTACCCGTTCCATTATATTGAAACCCGGATTTGCGCCGCCGGAACAGTATCAGTCCAAAAGTAAACAAGGACCTTGGACGGATATATATGCTTTGGCTGCTACCTTATATCGGTCTATTACAGGAGTTGTTCCGGATGAGTCTACAAATCGACTGGAGGAAGATACGGTTAAGGCCCCGATAGAACTGGATCCGTCGATACCGGAATATTTGAGCAATACCATAATGAAAGGTATGGCATTAAATCCTGAATTAAGATTTCGAAATGTAGATGAATTCAAAAAGGCACTGATGCAGGAAACAAAAGTGCTGGGACTTAAAGAAGAATTAAAGCGGAGAAAGAAAAAACGTATTATTACAATTGCAGCGGCAATGGGAATTCTTCTAATCGGCTGTATTGTAGCAGGAAGCTTATATATGAAAAAATATAGGGAAACGCACCTGAAACCGGCAACAGTAACTGTATGGATCAGTTACGGAGAAGAAGGCTCAGAAGCTGACGAGCAGATGATAAGGGACATGGCAGCCGGGTTTGAAGCTGAATATGCGTCCAGTGATGTGCATATTCAGATAGAAGCATTTCCGGAAGAGGAATATATGGATAAACTGCAAGAAGCCATGGAAAAAGGTGATATGCCGACTGTCTATATGTCTGACTCTGCTACAGATGAGATGCTGGAGCAGGCTGTTCCAATTAAAGATATTTATAAATATATTGATGTAGATAACTACTACTTCCTAAAAGAATACAAAGAAGAATTGTCAGATTGCAGACAGATGCCGATGGGATTTGATGTTCCGGTGGCTTATGTGAGACGGGGAAATAATATCGATATTGAAACGGCGGAAGTAGAGAATTTTGAGCAGATAAGAGGAACAGACGGTCATAATTATTATATTTCTCCATCCTATTATGCGATGAATCTGAATAGTTTAGGCGGAGAATATAGTTTCCAAAATGAAGCGAGTCTAGACCAGTCGGCAAAGGATATGTTGAATACGATGTCGGGTGATATGGCAGGAAAAAATCAGTATAAAAGTGATCTTCAGGCTTTGAATTATTTTAAGGAGGGAAAAATCACTTATTACTTATCCTCAGCTCAGGAATTCCGAACATTTAATACTGAGGCTGCTGGTTTATATGAAATGCGTCCGCTTTCCACACCGGAAATATATGGTGAGTTTACGGACATGTGGAGCATTTATGGTAATGCGGGAAAAGATGAGATTGCAGCTGCCAAGCTTTTACTGAGTTATATGATGGATGAAGGCCCTCAGAAAACACTTCATATCAAGAATAAGAATGCGATTCCTTTACAGAAAGATGCCTACCAGGAATTTATTCAAAATAACGGAAAATATGAAATTGTGAATGATTATCTGGATAAATTGGTTTTTGAACCGGAACAGCAGGGCGAATTAAAGGAATGCTCAAAAAGGATAGCTAAAGAAGTAGTAATGAAGAAAGATGTTGATATTGATGCTTGGTTAGAAGAACAATAAACCATCTCTATAGGTAGGGAGTCGAATTGTTATGTCAGAAAGAATATGTATGGGCTGCATGGAGCATTATAGTGAAAAATATGATGTATGTCCATATTGCGGATATGCTGAGGGAACTCCGCCAAAAGAAGCATA
>CANRMC010000060.1 GCA_947631605.1 uncultured Lachnospiraceae bacterium | reverse complement strand
ACACAATGCGCAAGTGCCGGATAGGAACGGCAAAATTTTTTACACTTCTATTACTTCTTTATCGCACATAAGCAAATACTCAGGGATTTTATTACACTCTTCTACTTTTTATAATATGGAGTTCCCGATGCCGGAATGGACTGATCCTTCGGAAGAATCACGATCTGAATTGCTTCCAGTCGTTTTGCCATTCCTTCAGTTCCGGCGGCCTCGCCGTTCTTTGCCCAACCCAGCCAGCCATAACTCTGGACATATACTCTGTAATATACGTTATATTTCTGAGCTGCTTCTCCTGTAAGCTGAATCATGATCGCTTCCAGACGTTTGCTCTTTCCGACTGTTCCGCTCGTCTGTCCATCCTGTTTCCAAGTCGTTTCCCAGCCGAAGCTCTGAACATGGGTCTTATACTGAATACCCCCATTTGTAATTCCAAGAGCACTGTTATTTAACTTAATCTGTATACCTTCCAGACGTTTTGCCTGATTCATCGTACCGGATACAGAACCATCGCTTACCTCAGGCTCCCAGCCATAACTCTGGACGTGGGTCTTGTACAGTACTTTTCCTGATGAGACAGAAGTACTCGGCTTCAAACCGTAATCCACAAAGGAATATGTTGTAAGCTGACCTCCGCCGATACCTGCGTTCTTCGGTACAATCTTAATCTGAATCGCTTCCAGACGCTTTGCCTGTCCGGATGTACCCGCCGGCTGGTCATTCTTTGCCCAACCCAGCCAGCCATATGTCTGTGCATGGACACGATAATAAACATCATAATTGTTTGCCAGGTCACCAGTCAGGCGGATCTGAATGCCTTCCAGACGCTTCGCCTGCCCACTGGTACCACTTACCTCTCCGTTCTTGACATATCCCTGCCAGCCATAGCTCTGAACGTGGGTACGGTACTCAATATCGCCGCTGATTCCGTTTGTACCTGAAAGATTGATCCGGATCGCTTCCAATCGTTTTGCCTGTCCGCTGGTTCCTGCTACAGCACCATCACTTACCCATCCTTGCCAGCCATAGCTCTGGACGTGAGTACAGTAATTGACCGTTGGAAGAATACTGACTGCCGGAACCGGTGCTGATATATCATAGATTCCAACGGCATACTTTGTCGGAACAATATCGCCGTACAGCCATATGTAATAGGTACCCTTCACAGCGCTGAATTCATAATAATACATGCCGTTTCCGGATTTTTTAAAGCTGTCCTCTATCTTCGTTTTATGATTTGACGGATCGATCAGCGTTAATGTCCAACCGGTTTTCTGCTGAAAAGGAAGAAGATTATCAAAATAAATCCTTACCTTCTTTGCAGAGGAAACTGAGAACTTATAAAAATCTTCCTCGGAATAACCGCTATAACCGATATTTCCATGATTTCCATGATACATCTGATTAAAGGTCATTACATTTGCAGTTGATAATGTATCATTCGGTTCTACCTCACATTGGGCGTCCTCTTGAAACGTCGGTGTATAAGAAGTCTCAAAAGTACCACTGATAACTGAAAATGACGGTTTTACATTAAAATAATAAGTTCCCGGATTCAAACCAACGGAATATTCATACTGATTCAGGGTTTCATCCGAATTTCTGCTGCTGGAAGCCCATACGCCATTTTTATTTGCGTCATAAACTTCCAGATAAAGATTTCCCTTTTCTCCGTTGGACGAAGTTGGTTTTGTCATCCGTACTGTCAGGATCCCCCGTTTGCTGATCGTTATTTTATTATAACAATCCTTATCATCTGTAGATTTCGTCCACGAAACCTTATAGGTTGTTCCGGCAGTTACCGGAATCGCCTTGTCGAACGTGCTGCCGTCATTTCCCGCCGCTTCCGCCGGAACAGCATTTGTGATCAGCAGTGTCAGAACCATTGCGAATGTGCATAAAATACTGATCACTTTTTTTGAAAATTTTTGCATCAATACCATCCCCCTTTATAAATGTTATTGATTACATAACATAAAAATACATAATAAACAAGAAACTAAAAGTTGCAATTCCGCCACTTTTAGTTTCTTGTCATAATTTCTATATATTTTTATCTTCCTATGAAAGCAGAACCGCTGGAAGTAAATAACGAGGCGTCCTGATTTTTCGGAACAACTACGATCTGAATAGCTTCCAGACGTTTCGCCTGTCCGCTGGTGCCGGCAGAGGCTCCGTTCTTTGCCCAGCCCATCCAGCCGTAGCTCTGTGCATGAACTCTGTAATAAATATCATATTCTCTTGCCGCTTCACCGGTCAGCCGGATCTGAATGGCTTCCAGACGTTTCGCCTGTCCGCTGGTACCACTGACTGTGCCATCAGCTTTCCAGTTCGGTTCCCAGCCAAGACTCTGCACATGTGTCCTATATTCCACGCCTCCGGAGACGCCGAGCGCATTCGTATTTAAATTGATCCTGATCGCTTCCAAACGCTTCTTTTCTCCAAAAGTACCGGAAACTGATCCATCCCGTACTGACGGCTGCCATCCATAGCTCTGAACATGGGTTGTATACTGGATATAACCTGACTCAGCATTTACACTTGGAGACTTGCCGTAATCAATATAGGAATATGCCGTTACGCCGGGAGCTGTCTCTCCTTTTGGAAGGATTTTTATCTGGATAGCTTCCAGACGTTTTGCCTGTCCTGCGGTACCTGCCTCTTCACCGTTTTTCGCCCAGCCCAGCCAGCCGTAACTCTGTGCATGCACCCGATAGTAGATATCATATTTATCTGCATCCTTTCCGGTCAGTTCGATCCGGATAGCTTCCAGACGCTTCGCCTCTCCGCTGGTTCCGGAAGTAGCTCCATTATAACTCCAGCCCTTAGACCAGCCATATGATTGTATATGCGTCATATACCGGATGCCAATATCTTTAGCTTCTGCATTCTGAAGTTTGATCTCGATCGCTTCCATACGTTTTTCCCGTCCGACCGTACCGGAAATATCGCCGTTTGAAACAAATCCCTGCTGCCAGCCATAACTCTGGACGTGAGTACGATATGTAACGCCGATGTCCGCCTCTGAAGCCGGATGTTTCGACTCCGGAAAGACGGAATTTGCAATGTAAGAATTATTGTTTCTATCGGTGGAAACATAAATCTCTTTTTTTGCATTGCTTTTCGTCGAGTAAGATACCGTAGTTTTCCTTGCAAAAAGCTGTACCCAGAAATAATGACCGTTGTAATAAAAACAGCCTACACCGATTGCATTGAAACCCATTTCCTTATCCAGAATGTTTCCTCTGTGTCCCGAAGAATTCATCCAACTGACAGGTCCATACATAACATCATTTGGACTGCTCTGCAAAGCAGCAATATTTTCACCGACTGCACTCCATCTGATATTATTATCGTCGAAAATGGAAAAACAGTCCGTTCCATCCGGTCTGATATGGAAGATTCCGCCTGTTGTCGTGTAGGTATAAGCAACCTCCGCAGCCCGAACCATAGCGGCCTCCATGAGTTCTTCATCCAGTGTATAAGAAGAAAGATTATTCTTCGCCCGTTCGTTATTTACCATAGCCGCCACCTGCTGGGCATAAGTATAATTCAAATCTCCCGTATAAAACGTGGATGCCTGCACATTCGCCGCATTTCCCCAGTCTGCCAGAAAAAGACTGGTAAATATCATAAGAAATGCAAGCATGAATGCCAGATATTTCTTTATGGTTTTTGATACTTTCATAATAAGCCCCCTGTCTTTATGCTCTTACCTATTGAATGATATAAGATCTCGCCGTACTGCCCGGAGCCGGTCCATCCTTTGGCACAAGACGGATCTCAATGCCCTCCAGACGTTTCGCCATGCCGCTTGTTCCTGCCATATCACCGTTCTTCGCCCAATCCAGCCAGCCATAGCTCTGGACATGAACCCTGTAATATACATCATACTGTGTCGCCGCATTTCCGGTCAGACGGATACGGATCGCCTCCAGGCGCTTCGCCTGTCCCTGCGTTCCGCTCATATCGCCGTCTCTTCTCCAGCCAAGCGACCAGCCGTAAGTCTGAACATGCGTCGTATATTCCACGCCGCCGTCCATATTCCGGTTCAGTTTGATCTTGATCGCTTCCAGACGCTTTGCCTGCCCCTGGGTTCCGCTCGTCGCTCCATCTGCAACAAACCCCTGCCAGCCATAGCTCTGGACGTGAGTACAATAGTTAATACCGCCGCCGTAAGGCGTCACAAAACTTCTGCCTGTATTTACATTTACACTCTGTCCTTTTGGAACAATAAAGATATTAATCGCTTCCAGACGCTTTGCATAACCTTCCGTTCCAGCTTCCGCACCGTTCTTTGCCCAGTCCAGCCAGCCGTAACTCTGTGCATGGACACGATAATAAATATCGTATTTATCCTTATCCGGTCCGGTCAGTTCGATCATGATCGCTTCCAGACGTTTTGCCTGTCCGGTAGTGCCGCTTTCCGCGCCATCCGATACCCAGTTCTGCCAGCCATAGGTCTGGACGTGGGTTCTGTAACGAATACCCAAATTTGCGCCGCTGACGTTGATCTTTATAGATTCCAGACGTTTTCCCATATTGGTGGTTCCACTCATCCGTCCGTTTGTAACAGGAGCCTGCCAGCCAATACTCTGTACATGCGTCGCGTATGAAAGGGTAATCCCCGGCGCCATCGGAACATCCGGATTATTTATCTTGGTATCCTGTGTTCTTGCCAGATACTGCTGCTTGATAAATCTTCCGGCATCTGAGAGGTCGCTGTCCGACCAGCCGCTTTTCTTATTGCAGGAAGGAGAGATCAAGGACGCCGATTCATTCTTATTTGACAAACTCCAGCAGAAATAGCTGACATTGTTCTTATCCATAAGGTCCAGCCATGCCGTACCGCTCGCAGTATCGATCCTCCCGTTACCGCTGGCTTCCGACAGACCAAACTCCGATACGATAACCGGAATTCCGCGGTCAACCGTATTCTGCAGCTTTGTCCTTAGATACTGGGTGTGCGACTGCTCCGCCGCATAAAAATGCAAAGCATACATAATATTGGAATAACCGGTCAGCGGACTGTCCGCAACCTCGTATGTATGTCCCTGATTTCCAAGCTGGGACCATGTCGGCGTACCGACAATGATGATCGCATCCGGATCATTCTTGCGGATGATCGGAATGATCTGGTTTGCATAGCTCTTGATGTCCTGCCATGAACAGTTATTCGGCTCATTACAGATTTCATAAATGATATTATTGTATGAGGAATATTTCTTGGAAACCTCTTCAAAAAAAGTCTTGGACTGATTCACATATTTTAACGGATTCTGATCATTTAAAACATGCCAGTCTATGATGGCGTACATTCCCAGATCCGTTGCGTACTGAACGCCGTTGTATAATGTTTTTTTCAGCTCACCCTGGTTTCCTCCGGCACAGTAACCGTTATACTCGTGGGTATATAGCGCCAGACGTATTGCATTCACTCCCCAGCCGTCACGCAGATCCTGAAATGCGGCTTTATTTACATAGGGATATCCCACATCCCAGTTAATGCCATGCGTACTGATTCCCCGAAGCTGAAATTTCTGTCCGTACTGATCGACGATATCCGTACCGCTTACCCGAAGCTGTCCATGCTCCGCAACCGGCGTAAGCGCCGCCGCCTGCACATCCGATGCTGATGTGGACGGTACTGTAAACAAGCAGCTTAGCACCATAACCATAGCGCATAATATGCTGACCGCCCGTTTTGTTATTTTTTTCATGATCCACCTCCTGTATTTAGAATAACTTATTGTTTTTTTGTGCTACAAAATATAGAAAAATTATAACATAGAATATGAAGCCATACCATATGTTTTCATCATTTTTTTCGAGATTTTTTCCGTCGCAGCATACCTGCCACAAGCCGGACCTCATCCATTTTCATAAGTCCTGCCGCAAGGAGAAATACGCCTGCGCCGACTCCTGCTTCGATCACGACCTCCAGCAGCTGAAAGAGTTTTCTGCCGAGCGGCATGACCTTCTCCAGCAGTGAATTCAAAAGAAAGATCACCGCGAACATAACAAGCGCTGCAAGGCAGGTTTTTCCGATGGATTCCAATATCTTCTTCCCGTTAATGCCTCCGATTTTTTTCCGTAGGAAGAAAAACAGAAGCAGCATGCTGATGGTTCCGGATAAAGAATACGCAAAAGCAAGTCCGGAAGCTCCCCAGAACTGAACAAAGATAAAACTGAGCAGGATATTAAGGAGCAGAATAAATATATTGATCTTCACCGGCGTTTTTGTATCCTGAACGGAATAGAAGCCCCGGTTCAATATCTGCTGTGCAGAATATCCTACAATTCCGATGCAGTAGAACATCAGAAGATTTGCCACCTGATTCACGTTATCAGTCGTAAAATTGCCCTGCAGATACATGGCGCGGATCACAGGTATCCGGACGGCAATGAGCCCCACCGCAGACGGAAGCGTAATAAAGATCACTGTACGCAGGCTCATGGAAAGGTCATTTTTATATTCCCTGATATTTCCGTTTGCATAATGCTCAGACATGGTAGGAAAGATGGAAAGTCCAATCGCAGAACCAAAGATTCCCACCGGAAGCTGCATAATTCTTTGGGCATTTTTTAAAGCGGATAAAACGCTTTCTCCAAGACCGGAACCAAAATACTGATTCGCAAGAAGATTCAGTTCATTCATGGAAAGTCCCAAAAGAACCGGAAGCAGCAGTTTGAAGAACTGCTTTACTCCGTCATGCTTCAGTTCCAGAACCGGTTTATAACGGAATTTAAACCGTTTCATCGCCGGAAGCTGCACTGCCAGATTGACGATCGCACCGCATACCACGCCGATGGAAAAGCCCATGATCCCCAGATGGAACAGCCGCGCAAGCAAAAGTCCTACGAGAATGATCGTAATATTGTATAATACGGCGCCCAGTGCCGGAGAAGAAAAATGCTTATAAGACTGCAGGATTCCCTGCGAAATTCCCGTCAGGCACATGAAAAAGCTCTGGGCAAACATGATTCGGGTAAGGAGTACGGTCAGCGTGTAGCTTACCCCTTCGAACTGCACAAGAAGATTTACAAGTTCCGGTGCAAAGATCACACCGATCACGCAGAGCGCCGCCGCTACCAGCGCAACCAGATTGAGGATCGTGCTTGCCATGATATATCCGTCTTCATCTTCTTTTTTCGCAATATAGCTGCTGAATACCGGAATAAAGGCGGAACTCAAAGCGCCGCCTACCAGACAATAATAGATCATATCCGGTATCGTGAATGCGGCATAATAGGCGTCTGTCTTATATCCCAGTCCAAAGGTTGATGTTATAACGATATCCCTGATATATCCTAAAATTCTGGACAGAAATGATGTGATGACCAGAATTCCGGTCGCCCGCATGATACTGTTTGATGCTTTTCCTGTTTTTGTTCCCATTTTTTGCCTCTGTTATATCCTGACTTTTTATCTGTTTTTGTTTTTCAAAATTTCCAGTGTATATTCCCACATCCGTTTTACGGAAGAAATCGACATCCGTTCGTTGACGGAGTGTATATCAAAAATATCCGGACCGTACGATATACAATCCAGTCCATCCAGCTTTTCCGAAAAGATCCCGCATTCCAGACCGGCATGGATAATCTGTATTTCCGGTTTCCTGCCGAACATTTCCTCATAAATACGCACCATATCCCGACGCAGTCCGGAATCCGCTTTATACTCCCAGGCCGGATAATTGCCGCTTACGTGAAAGTCCGCTCCTGCGTTTTCCGCTTCCCTCCGGAGGCAGTCCGTCAGTTTTTCCTTGGAAGTTCCCACAGAACTCCGGACGGAATACGTCATCCGGAGAGCTTCCGGTTCCGTCTTCAGAACTCCGAAATTAAGGGAAGTTTCTACCAGTCCGTCTATATCTTCTGACATTTTCTGAATCCCGTTTGGAAGAACGGAAAAAAGCCGTAATACCTTTTCCTTTGTTTCTTCTGAAAAAACCTTTTCCGCATTACATTCTGTCCGTTCAAGCGTTATGGAGAGACTGCCGTCCGTTTTGCGGTAATCTTCCAGCAGCGTTTTCCATACGTCTTCTAATATGGATCCTGCCTGTTCAAAATCCTGTATGACCAGCTCTGCCTCTGCCTGAGACGGGATCACATTTTCTTTGCTGCCGCCGTTTAAGCTTATAATAGAAAAGGAACAGCCGCCCGCTTGCAGGGCGTTCAGGCATTTTCCCAGGATCACATTGGCATTTCCGCGGTTTTTTATGATCTCCACGCCGGAATGTCCGCCCTGAAGTCCGGATATCCGGATCCTTGCCGCCTGCTTACAGCCCGCTTCGCAGTCCGATCCTCCGCAATCCGATCCTCCACAGTCCGATTCCCCGCATTCCGAAAAACTGAGAGGAAGCCGGATACAGGAAGTATTTCCGCCTGCGCAGCCTGCTAGAAGAACGCCTTCTTCCTCCGAGTCCAGATTGAGCATACGCCTTCCGGTTATTCCGGAGAGATCTATGCCGGAGGCTCCGTCCATCCCCACCTCCTCTGAAACGGTGAGGATCACTTCCAGTGTCGGATGCAGGATTTTATCATCATCCAAAAGGGCAAGCGCAAAAGCAACGGCAATTCCATCATCGCCGCCTAATGTAGTACCCTCCGCCCGGATATGATCACCGTCCACGAAAAGAGAGAGTCCGTCTTTTTCAAAATCATGGCTGCTGCCCTGGATCTTCTCACAGACCATATCCAGATGTCCCTGAAAGATCACCGGTTCTTCTTTTTCGTACCCCGGCGATGCAGGTTTTCGTATGATCACATTGTACAGATCATCCTGTGTATATTCCAGATTTCTTTCTTTTGCAAACTGTACGCAATAATCGCTGATTGCTTTCTCGTTGCCGGAGCCTCTCGGAATTCCGGATATTTCCTCGAAGAAATGAAATACCCGCTCCGGTTCATAGCCTGAAAGAACTGTCATGTCTGCTTCTCCTTCCATTTCCGGAAATCATATTTATGATCTATCAATATAATTGACAAATGGGGGTACAAATATAACCCCCATTTGCCATATGCATACAAATTTTATTTATTCTGCATATACGCATCCATTGCTGCTGCCGCTGTTTTTCCGGCCCCCATTGCAAGGATAACGGTTGCTGCGCCTGTTACGGCGTCGCCGCCGGCATAAACGCCTTCTCTGGAAGTAAGTCCCGTCGCCTCATCTACGACGATTCCGCCCCATTTCTGGGTTTCCAGTCCTTCTGTCGTCGACTTAATCAAAGGATTCGGTGAAGTACCGATGGACATAATCACACAGTCGGCTTCCACATCTACAAAACAGCCTTCCTTTGGAACAGGCTTTGCTCTTCCTGATTCATCCGGTTCGGAAAGTTCCATGACCTGACAATGTACGTTGGAAACCCAGCCGTCGGTTCCGTCAATGGATACCGGATTGGTAAGCAGACAGAACTTAATTCCTTCTTCCTTGGCATGTTCTACTTCCTCCGCTCTTGCCGGAAGCTCTGCTTCCGTCCGGCGGTATACGATCGTCACGTCTGCGCCGAGACGCTTCGCACATCTTGCCGCGTCCATAGCTACATTTCCGCCACCGACAACCACTACTTTTTTGCCATGCTGGATCGGCGTCGCCGCATCTTCTTTATAAGCTTTCATCAGATTGATTCTTGTCAGAAATTCATTTGCGGAATATACGCCGTTCAGGTTCTCGCCCGGAATATTCATAAATCTCGGAAGTCCTGCGCCGGAACCGATAAATACGGTTTCAAAACCAAATTCCTCCATCAGTTCATCAATGGAAACGGTCTTACCGATCACCATATTTGTCTCGACTTTAACGCCAAGCGCTTTCAAGCCGTCGATCTCCTTCTGAACGATGGATTTCGGGAGACGGAACTCCGGAATACCGTATACAAGCACGCCGCCTGCCAGATGAAGCGCCTCAAAGATCGTAACGTCATAGCCCTTCTTCGCAAGGTCGCCCGCACAAGCAAGTCCGGACGGACCGGAACCGATGATCGCTACCTTGTGTCCGTTGGATACCGGCTTTTCTGCCTTTTCGCTGCTATGTAAATTATGATAATCTGCTACAAAACGCTCCAGACGTCCAATGGCAACCGGTTCTCCCTTAATGCCCCTGACACATTTTGCTTCACACTGGGATTCCTGCGGGCATACACGGCCGCATACTGCCGGAAGGGAGCTGGACTTTGCGATAATTTCATAAGCGCCCTCAAAATCCCGCTCAGCCACCTTGCTGATAAATGCCGGAATATCAATCTGAACCGGACATCCTGTCACACATGGCTTATGCTTGCAATTTAAACAGCGGGTTGCTTCATCCACTGCCTGCTCCTCTGTATATCCCAACGCTACTTCGAGGAAATTCTTATTTCTTACTTCCGGCTCCTGTGCCGGCATTTCGTTTTTAACTAATGACATATTTGGCATTTTACTTTACCTCCATTTTCAGCAGATTGCAGATCTTTTCATGAGCATCGCGTTCAAATGGCTGATAGGTCTTACCTCTTGCCATAGCTTCATCAAAATCGATCTCATGGCCGTCAAATTCCGGTCCGTCTACACAGGCGAACTTCGTCTTTCCTCCGACGGTCAGACGACAGCCGCCGCACATTCCCGTACCGTCAACCATGATCGGGTTCATGCTCGCAATCGTCTTGATATTGTACTGTTTTGTAAGAGCGCAGACAAACTTCATCATGATAAGCGGTCCGATCGTAATGACTTCATCGTACTCCTCACCGCTCTCGATCAGTTCCTTCAAAGCGTCTGTTACCAGACCTTTCGTGCCGTAGCTTCCGTCGTCTGTCATAAGCATCATTTTGCTGCTCGCAGCTTTAAATTCATCCTCCAGTATCACCAGATCTTTGCTCCGGAATCCGATGACTGCATGTACCTCACAGCCCAGAGCGTGCAGTTTCTTTGCAACCGGATATGCAATGGCGCAGCCTACGCCGCCGCCTACAACTGCAACCTTCTTCAGTCCGTCCGTATGCGTCGGTCTGCCGAGCGGTCCTACAAAATCCTGAAGGCAGTCGCCCTCATTCAGTGTATTCAGTTTTTCCGTAGTTGCTCCTACTATCTGATAAATGATCGTAACAGTTCCCTTTTCCCTGTCATAATCCGCAACCGTAAGCGGGATCCTCTCTCCGCCTTCATCGGTCCGGAGTATGATGAACTGCCCCGGCTCAGCCTTTCTTGCTACCATAGGCGCATCAATCTCCATCAGGGTTACGGTCGGATTCAGTACCTTCTTCTTTAAAATCTTATACATCTTTATTCTCCCTTAAAAGTAATATGTATGAAACACTTATATAATAAAAAATTATATACTAGAACCATAGTGAAATGCAAGGAAATATTCTTGTAATTTCTTGTAAAAAGAAAAATGCACAAAGCCCTGATCTGCAAAGCCTTGTGCAAATATAAAGCGCGGAGACGGCGGGATTCGAACCCGCGTGCCGGTTGCCCGGCAAACTGATTTCGAGTCAGCCCCGTTATGACCACTTCGATACGTCTCCGAATGAATACCGCTTGTTATCATACATGAAACACAGAGGAAAATCAAGTAAAACCGGAAACGTTACGCATGTTTTACATTGAGAAGATGTTTTTCCATAATATCCCGGCACAGATTACTAAGCTCCGTTGTAGAACAGGATTTTACGGTCTCCTCCGGAACGACCTCCAGCACATCTACATATACCTGAGTTCTTCGCCTTAAGAACTGATGCCGGATTGCTTCGGTTCCGCGGATCGTTGCAACCAATATCGGGACATCCGCCTTCTTCGCGATCCGGAACGCACCGTTCCGGAACGGAAGCAGCACATCTTCCGACTTATTCACTCTGCCCTCCGGATAAATGCCCATATTTGCCTTTCCGGTAATAATATAATCCGCCGCTTTATTGATACTCTTCAAAGCCTCTCTGGCATCCTCCCGATTGAGAGGAATACAGCCGACCGCAGACATATATCTTCCTACAAAAGGTATCCGCATATTCTCCTGTTTTGAAACAAACGCAAGATTGTATTTCTTAAATAGAAGCAGCTCGATCATCGGATCAAATGCAGTCAGATGATTACAGACCAGAAGGAATTTTCCGTCCGGAACACGTTCCATACCGTTTGCATGGACATGAACCTGAAGTGTATCCAAAAAGACTTTCAGCGTATCAAAGCCGATTTTTCGATAAATATTATGAATGTTTTCCGGCAGCTTATCCGTATGGATCGTAAAACCGATCAATGCAAAGATCAGGATATGCAGCGCAAAAAGCAGCGTATAGCAGACAGTGATCAGTACCGCAAGCAGAAGAAATCCGTAAATCTTTCCGAATTGTTCTGTCTTCAGCATGATGAGGATACTCAATATGAAACTGGTAAGTAAATAAACATAGCTAAACATTTTTTCTTCCCTGCTCTACATATTTTGCCAGATTACTTTACAATATTTTATCAAAAAAATAAATACCTTTTTGAAAAAAGTCCTATTTTGTCGAATCGTTTTCTTTTTGCTCCGCTTCCGAAAGCGTTTCATATCCATACATATGAACCGTATGCTCCATAATGATATACGCCAGATTATTCCCCGCCTGAGCAAGAGAGACTATAAATCTTCCATACATCATAAGAAGCGTATCAGAATACGTAAGAAGCTCGCCCCTAAGATATGTTTCATAGGAGGTATCCCAAGGCACATCCTCCGACGTGTGGATCCGCCGCGCATTCCGGGCAAGCCCCGGATATTCCTTTGCAAAATTCTCCATCCATTCCACCTGGATCTTTACGATTTCATTTACGATCGCTTTCTTTCCGTCCGGAATATAAGGAAGTTTCTCCTTCAACGCTTCATATTCCCAAGGAACTGTACTTTCCATCATGCGGGCATATTTCTCCGTGATCATATTCCGCCCATCGGAAAGGGCTGCCTGAAAATCCATGACGTACTGCACCAACAGTTCTTTCGGCCAGCTCAGATACTGGCTTTTCCGCATGATATGAAAGGTCTCCCAGTCATCCTGACAATCGGCCCTTCCGCCCTCGTTCTGCACCTTATCAAATGCCTCGAACTCCATTTTGCTTATGGATTCCGCCAGTTCATCCATGCTTTGATCATAGAGTCCCGCCCGATAGGAAAATGCTGCTGCATAATCCGGAAGAAATGTGCTCTGTCCCGTCACGATTCCCTGCTTCTTGATCTCTTCCAGAACAGCCAGGCAGATGACTTCCAGTTTTTCCGTAAGTTTCTGCTTCTCGGTGATTGGAAGCCGGGCAATCTCTTCCAACTGCTCTCCCACAGCAGAAAGAATCGGAAGATCTTTGATTCCGGTCCGCATCCATTTATCATGGGGCGCAAACGCACCGTTCAAAAGATAAACCAGATGAAGTGCGCACCGGACCGCCTGATCCCGCTCCAATGCAGCGGACACCAGATCTCCCCGTTCTAAGCACCGGGAAAGGTTATACTGGGCAGCCTGCCCCAGCATAGTGGTATTCTGCGCAATTTTTAGCAGTCTTACCCGTTCCGGATAATAATTTTTCAGTCTGTTGCGGATTCCTGTAAAAATACCGGCATCATCCCGGAACACCACTCCATTTACGGAAGC
>CANRMC010000059.1 GCA_947631605.1 uncultured Lachnospiraceae bacterium | reverse complement strand
CGCTTCTTCCAGTCAAAGCCACCAGTTCCCCTTCTTCAATTTTAATATTCACCCTATTTGCCCCATAAACTTTTGTCGGCCCTTGCTGATAACGTTTGCAGAGTTCTATCGTTTCAATAGCAACAGACATTTTCTTCACCTCATAATCACTTAGATTTTTCAGGAAAATCTTATCATAAATAATTCTATAAAGACGAAAAGCAGGGGTGAACAGTAAGAAAACAGGGGTAAATTGCATTTATCGTTAAATATTGCAGTTTACCCCGTCATTTTTACGTTTCGCCTTTTTTTCTGTTTATTTTAATAAATCTACGATATAATAACTGTATTAATTTGAAATGAGGATAACAATAATGAAGTTAAATATAGCGATTTGCGATGACGACAAAAAAGATATTTATAATCTTTCAAACATACTTGAAAGTTATTATATTGCAAAAGATATTGATTTAAAAATTGATACATTTTCCAGCGGAAAAGCTTTGTTCCAGTCATATAAAAAATCCGGAGATTATCATATTCTATTTTTAGATGTCGAAATGCCGCTTATCAGTGGAATACGCATTGCAGAAGTTATCCGCACAACAATAGATAAACATGTGATCATCATTTTTATAAGTAATTATCCAGAATATATGCAGGACAGTTTCCGCGTACACCCATTTCATTATATAACGAAACCTGTAACTATGAAAAGTATTTATGAATTGATGAATCGTGTTGTTGAAGAAATCGAACAGAGCCATGTAATTTATTCCCTTATAAGTACTGAAGAGGGCGATATCACTATTAATATAAAAGATGTGCTATATATCGAAGTTACAAACAGCAAATCCGGTATTCTGGCTTTTCATTTTTTTGATAAAACACTCTCTACAAAGGGAACACTCTCCTATTGGAGAAATGAATTAAAGGACTATAACTTTTATACTTGTTATAGAAGTATTCTATTGAATCTCGCTCATATTCATTATTTTGAAAAACATTCCATTATTCTTGATAACGGTGTAAAATTGCCAGTCGGAAGAAGCAGTGAAAAAGAGTTAAGGGATTTATATTTGAATCATACGGTTAAACTTGTCAATTTGTAAAAAACATTCCCTGCAAACTGTATCTATAAGGAGAATCCTATGCTTTATTTCGTTATAATAATTACATATGTTTTTGATTTATTTATAATCATTTCATTTATGAACGGGGTATTAGAGCGACGAAAGGAACACATTCCTTATCCAGTGTTTTTAAGTTGTTTTTTTCTTGTGGAAGTAATCCTTTATGTAAATGAGTATTTTACAGACGAGCTTCCTGCGGATATATCTTTAATAGTAACAACATTTGTCAGCTTACTTACTACCTTCGGATTAACCTTTCTATTCCAGACGAATATTCGGCATAGGATATTTACGGCAGTATCCTTTCAGATATTTGCTTTATTGGGAGAATCTTTTTTTACGCTCACCATTCAGAAAATTAATCCTCACATATTTAATATGAATGAAACATATGTGTCTATCCTGATGAATCTCGGTTCAAAAATTGTTCTATATCTATTTGTTCTTATATGCAACTTGTTTTGGAATAAACACATCCGGAAATTTGGAACTATACAATATAATGCCCTCCTTTTTTCGACACCAGTTATCTCTCTCATCATAATGTTAATAGCTCCCTTGAAAAATATTATAAATTACGATAATTACTATTTCTTTTTAATACTTTATATTTCTCTGACCGTTTTAAATATAATAAACTATCTTCTTTTAGAAAAGGTCTTCCGTATAGCAGAATTAAATCAGAAAAATCATGCTATGGAACAGCAGATCCAATATCAAAAGGACAAATATATACAGCTGGGAACAGCATATAAAAGTAATCGAAGTGTTTTGCATGATATGAAAAAACACTATTTTACCATTTCCGAATATGTAAGACAGAAAAAATTCGATCAATTGCAGGATTATCTGAAAACTTCCATGGAAAAATTAGAGTCCGGCTATATCTGTATTAATACAGGAAATTTGGTAATAGACTCATTTGTCAGTAATTATAAGACGGTGGCTGAAAACAATTCCATTTATTTTGATGAAGATATTTCTATTGATACCGAGAGAATACCCATAAATGATTATGAACTTTGTGTTATACTGGGAAATCTTTTAGACAATAGTCTAAACGCATGCAATCATATTTCAGGATCAGAAAAACGGATACAACTTGAAATTTATAATAATGAAAATGACACTTTCATGATTCATATAAAAAATACATATTCAGACATCCAATCTGAAAATATGCAATCTTTTGACAACGTTTTCAATCATGGATATGGGTTAGATAATATTAAAAAAATTGTGGAAGAAAATCACGGCATTTTTAAACTGCGTAAAGGTGAATATTTTGAGATTTTCATTATAATACCTATTATTGACATAAAAAAACGGCTGCATCCTCCTGTTACTAAATTGTCCTGAGTATCATTCCAGATGTTCTTATCTGAATATATATCTTCTCTCCTGCTTTTCTTATGCGCTGGTTTTCTTTTTATGTCTTATTTTATTCAGCACATGGCACGCCCACAACAACGTTGTAATTCCCAATCCTAAAAATAATAGCCGTAATAAAATATAATCTAAAAAATATGATAATACAAAAGAAATCAAAGATATAAGTACAAAGATTACAAGCTGAATATAGTTTTCCTTATAAAAGCGGTCTGACTCTTCGACAGCCTGTCTGGCACCCTTACACTCAGAGCATATACCATTTTTCATGTATTTACCGCAATAAGGGCATATATTTTTACTATAATCCATATAAGATTTCAAACAGGCGTAAAGACTGTCATAATTTTGAATATCATCAAAAATGGTTATCGTCCGTTTTACCTCCTGTGTCATGGGCATAATGGTATAAGTTATGATTATTTTATGCTTTTTTTGTCGCAGATCAAGGATTCGTTTTATTTTGCTTGCACTGTTATAAACAGCTTTGCTCTTCAAAACCGTTAGAATTTCTGAAGCGTCAATACTATGTGCAATAACCTTTCTTTTTCTTCTGTTTTCACTATTATAAAATGATTGAACAAAAAGGGAAGTGCCAGCACTCATCCAGTAATTGTCCTGTAATTTGTCGTTATGAAGCGCATGCAGGAATCTATCAGAGTATAAATCAAAAACAAATAATTCCCCTTTTTTATTTTTTCCAATGGCATATAAGCTCGCCCAACCATACATATCTTTCTCGGTTTCATGCGGTTTTAAGTAATTCCAGACTTGATAAGAGGCTGATTCATCAGTATCTCTGATAAAAAATGGGTATTTTCCCTCACTGGCAGCTTCCCCCAGCTTTGAATCATGCATAGTTATATTCAGAGATATATCTTTAATCAAAGGCTGGCAGAATTGAATCACTTCAGATATAAGGATTTCGGCGGGACTATGCGAATCAATAACCAATACAAAAATAGGTTCTGCTTCCGAAACAATGCATGACAAATATGCTTTCTCTACTGTTTGAATCTTCTTAAAATAGTCGGAAAGCGCATTATATAATTTGATCGGATATTCCTCCGGAACTCCGAATAAAAAATACTTCTCATATTCATTGACTTTTTGATTTAAAAATTCAAGATCAGAATTGATTTCTTTATATCGATTTCTTTGTTTTCTCTCCACATTTTTCTCCTGATATTATCAAATTCTTTTTTTTCAGTTCTTTCCCTTGCAATAATTTTTATATGATCTCAACTTTTTCAATAAAAGAGTGCAATATTTTTTTTACTGGTGGTGTACTTTCATCTAATAATGATTTTGCTTTACGCACAATTATTTGTAAATCATCATTATGCAAGTGTATATTCATATCTCTCATAGAATCGATACAAGAAATAAACAAATCATTATTATTGATACTTAACATTTTTATGATGCATTCTATTGCATATTCATTCTGAATATCACCTAAGCATTCCACAAGACGAATATTCCATCGCATATGTTCCTTTGGAATCATAGCTTTTAATTAATTCCAATCATCATCAGTAAACTCCCGTATAATATCCTCACATATAAATAATGCTTCATCATACCAATAATCATCTGATATATTACTATTTAAGTATTCATCTAGTTCAGTTAACATATCTTCTCCTTGCGTTGAACAGCTAAACTTTAAAAATGTAAGGACAAAAGTGCGAGGGTTTTGCAGAAAAAGTTCCAAAATTAGCAAAAAATAAGTTGCCTTCTACATATGGTAATAGGAGTAAGCCATTCCATTCCTGTATTTTTTTCACTAGGATTCTAACTAGTTTTTGGAGTAGTCTCACGCTCTTCTTCAGATAGGGCTGTGAAGTGGGGTATACCTATAGAATTGCAAATTGTTTTGATATTCAATTTGCTTTTATCAGTTTTACTCCAGTTATACCTACCATACACGAAAAATAACTGTCCTTCACATTCCCATCATTGTTTAGTCGCTTAGAACTTGCCGAAACATAGACTTGTTTTTTTGCGCGAGTTACCCCAACGTAAAAAACAGATAATTCATCTAAAGCTGCATCTTTAAAAGTTATTGGTAACGGCGTTGGTAAAACACAGCGGCAATTATTGGGTATAATAAATTTGTTTTCACAATCTTTGCAGGTATAGTAACCTGGAAATACCCAACGCTCAACATCACCAAGAATCACATAATCCCATTCAAGACCTTTTGCTCCGTGTATAGTTGAGAGAACTACTTGTGAATCAACGTATTCCATAGACTGCTTTAACTGTCGATTTTCGAAAATATCCAACAGCAGAGAGTATTTATCGTCTGGCAAGAGATCAGCATAATCAATGGATACTTTTTCAACTAGAGCATCAAGTAGTTGAAGCAAAGAATCAACTATCTTTCCTTGTAGTTCTGCATACTGCTTCTTTATTTCATTACAAAAAGAAATAAGTGCCTTTCTGTTGATAGTTTTTTTGTTTCCAAACCGTTTTACAAACACTTCTTGACATTTCTTGTGAAATTCAATATATTCTGTATCTTCATCGGTAAACATTCCGTAGAAATACGAAATGTCTTTGCTCATAAGTTCGGCTTCTACTGCTTCTGGATTCTTTCCACGGCCACGAAAAAGAAGGGCAATTTTTACAGTTCCATTATTCATAAGAGACTGGACTTTTGCAGCAATTTTATTAGCCTCATCTTTCTGTGTACTTCCCCAAAATCCAGGGAGTTTTGCCGTATCTTTTTCAGAAATAACAGGCGCAAAACAACAAGCAGCATTTGCTCGGATATTTTTATCTAATTTCAGCATCTCGATATTATTCCGAAAACGATAATTCTTCGACAATGTGACTTTGGTCATGCCGTATTTTTCTGCAGCAACAGACATAATATTTGGAAGTGCACCTATAAAACCATATATCCTCTGTAGCGGATCACCAAGGAAGAGCAATTGTGTCTGATCGGAGATAACTGCTTCGAGTAGTGCCCATGCTATACAGTTCGTGTCCTGAAATTCATCCACAACAATCAACGGGTAGAAACTTTGATAAAATTTCTTAACTTCAGCATGCTTTTCAAATATTTCCAATACAAACAAGATTATTGCATTATGGGTGACATACTCTAAAGGAAGTAACTTTTTAATTATGATGTCATTATATGTACGAATTGTCTGGGCATCAGGAATAATGGAGTTCTTGATCGCGGTTTCTACTTCCTTAAGTCTCTGAATTTCGGCATTAGTTAAAGATGTTTTTAAATAAGTCTGATTTTCTATATCACTTTCACCAACCGCACAATACAGATTTATATCTTTCCGCAATGCATCTGAAATAAGATATCCGTATTTTTTAAGTATTCCTTTACAAAAACCGTGATAGTTTGTAACTGTAGCCTTTTCCCCAATTGCCACTGGATCATTTTGTGATCCAAGCAATAAGGGTAGTTTACCGGCAACTTCTCGCTTAACTTTTAAAGCAGCATTCACGCTAAAAGTAAGACCGAGAATTCGCTTGGGGTTAGGAATTTGCCCCGAGGCAAACAAGTAGGCGATCCTGCTTATCATCGTTGTTGTCTTTCCGTATCCAGCAGGTGCTTCTACCATAAGCCGTAAGTTATCGGAGAAGATTATTTCAAGTTGTCTCTGGTCGCCTTCATGTTGGGCAGTTATTCTGTCTTTGATTATCTTAAGATTAGCACCAGTCATTTGTAGCCACATCCTTTGCCATTATTATTGCACTTCTGTAGCAGGTAGGAATATTCTCAGCAGGCATTGTCTCACCGATGATCCTACCAAGAAGTACGCCCTTCTTTGCCATAAACCATGCTGAGAACATTGTGCAAAAGTCAGTTTCATCGGTATCACTTACATCTCTTAATTTCTTAGGAGAATAGTTCATTATATCCACTCCCATTTTGTTGAAATGTTTACAAACGAAATCCGAATCCAAGATAACACAATCCGCTTTCCCATCAATATCACGTGCAATTTTTCTAACCAAATTGGTTTTCCCAACACTAAAAAGCTTTTTGACTATCTCTATCTCAAAACATAGCTCTGTAGTGAAAAACTCATAAGGACTGGTGCTATGACCATCCTTAACATCTCCGTCGTAAATTGCAATACTTGGGATTGCGAATAATTTGAGTAATTTGCGAATGGGTTTAATCGATTTTTCGCTTCTTGCATTAATTACGCAAATTCCATAATCATCTAGTGATACTCCTATCTTGTTAGCAAAAGCATAAATGCAACCGTATTCCGTTTCACCTTCAATCACAATAGCACATCTTGAGTAAAACGCTTCTTTGATTTCAGGAAAATGCATGATAAGATGTTTCTCAGTTTCGCTTTTGATGTAACCTTCATTGCGACTGCTAGCGATCGGTCGAAGCGAATAGCCACTGATAATAGCTGTTTTATCGTCCTTTTTATGAAAACGAATCAAGTTGCGATAATCTCCAACCAATGCATCAGTAGAATGTGTTACAATGATTAACTGCCCGTCAATCCCATCAATCCCAAAGAAACTTCTTAGGAGTTCTACGAACTCAACATCTTTGTTACATAGTATTCGTTTGTAATATCCAATAAGTGATCTTTGAAGATACGGATGAAGGTGTACTTCTGGTTCGTCAATAGATAAGATTAGTGGCAATAATTTCTCACCGCTGGAATTGGTATACAAAAGATCATTAAACGAGACCGTTTTGCTCTTATATAATTCCATAATTTGGCCCAAAACATTAATTGATGCCATCGTCATATACTGAACACCACTACCAGTGGATTCAATCTTTCTGTCACCATCCGATAGGTAAAACAAACTCGTGAGCATTTCCGTTAGATTTTGTGAAATGGTTGCCTTAATAGAGTAGTCCTTGAAACTGCGGATTTTCCCAAGGTAGCCGTTAATAAACTCGATCAGCCTGCTAATTTGTTCGTCATTGAGGAAAGTGGTTGTACCAACATCGTTAAATTGTTCAATTATTGTGCTAATTAAAAGCCCTGTACCTTTTTTAGTATCCAGTCGCAACTCTTTACTTGGTACTGAAGTGGTTTCATACTTTAAAAAATTGATTTTTCTCATTTGGCGGGGCTGAATGCTTTCATTGGAGTCTGCACAGACAATAGTAGGGTATGCATCTGATATAGCTTGTTTGTACCGGATTTTCAGAACCTGAGAATCATCAGGTGAAAAGTTGTCGCCAAAAAAACCTTGCTCATTGGGAAGCAGCTTAATGTCTAATTCGATATCAATAGGCTTTCCAGCATCAGTAAAATCCATTTCGTCAAATCCCTTGCCGTTGCATACAGTGGCAAGAAGCGACAAAAAATTACTCTTTCCAAGGTTATTTTCACCAATGATATAGTTACACTCCGGATTGAAAATGATTTCAACTCCATCAATATTTCTATAGTTTTCTATTTTGACACGAGCAATTCTCATAATCTCCTCCCTAATGTGTTGTAACTGCACGAAAAAAATAAAAAAGATATCGTATTAAAGTGATAACTTTACATTATTCTGGATTGATAAGTGATATCTTTTGAAGACAAAATACAACGGATTGTTCTTACATATAAATCAACATATCTGTACAGTCTTTTCAGTCAATTACGCTCATAGTTCTATGGTAAGGAGGCTGTCCTTAAAAGCCTTCGGATAAGATAACCTCATAATAACATTCGAGAACACAATTACATAAGAACATACCGTTCCTTCACCAAAGCGATCATGCAACAGACTTTTACCATCGGGGCAGAAACTAACCTCATCTGGTAGCGACCTCAAATATGGTAATTCAATGATATTTGCAGGATAATCATCAAAGCTTGCTTCAAGCGCAACAACCTGCCCTTCTCCAAAAACATCATGTTTTACAACGGCTCCTGCCGGTATTAAAATTTCTTCTGAATCTTTGTGAGCAATAGTTTTCCCTATGATCTCAGATGCTTTTTCGGAAACAGTAGCATCAATGTATTGCTTCCAAGCAGGTGCTTCCAGAATATCTCTGCGAGACTCGCATTTAACAATCAATTCTCTGAGTTTTGCAGGATTTGCTTCATTCGCCTCAAACATTGCCACAAAATATTTCTGGAACTGCCTCAATGTTAGCGGAACTATATCTAGCCGTTGCTTCATATCACCCTTTGCATACCAAATGCCGTGTCTAAAGGTCTCTGCGGTATTGGTGTCGATACGAATAGCAATAAACATACCATATACAGGCTTATCATATTTCAGAACCGCATCGGAAACATGTCTTCTAACAGGTTCACCCTCCATCGCTTCTTGGCGAGAAGATGTTGACATAGTTACTTCAGTTAAAATTGTAAAGTCTTGAAACTCACAATAGAGATCACCTTTTCCGCCACCCGCAGTCGATACAGGCAAAAAATCAGAATCTAATTTGAAACCACGGACCTCATAAGGTTTATTGAGCATATGGTCAATTGCTAATGTTGCACGCCAAAGTATCCATTCAAGATACGCAGGAGTCTCATCCTTGGGTACTTCAATGGCATTGTCCTCGTCATAGATCAGCTTGCCACCACCTTTAATCAGCAGAGTCATATAATCTCGGATTTCTTTCCACTGATTGCGTTGATCGTTGGCATACTGAATTTCATCCGTTTGAGCGAGAATATTTTCGAGTCTCTGCCTTGCAATATTGATTTCCGCCGGAGTATTTAAGGGCAGATCAGAAATGTCATACAGAATATGGCGCTCTTTCATCTTTTGGATCAAATCGTCCAATAAAGCTTTAGAGACTTCCGCATCGTCGGTAGGAAGAGGTGCTCCAGCACAGAGCAGCTTATACTGTTTCATAATAGGCTCTGAACTTGCAGTGGTTTTTGCAAGTTTCTCTGCTAGGACATGCTTTGTTGGTACAATAATAAGTCCTCTGCCTTTGCGTTGTAATATACCAGAAATACGAAGATATCGCATATTCATATCACTGTAATCTAAGAAATTATCAGGTTTTTTATTATAGTTCTCGCCTCTTTTGGCGATCTCTTTCTTGTCAAAAGAACGCTTAGCGGTGGTAGTAGCTCTCCGCTGACGTAAATCTAGGATATTATCAACCACCTCTTGCAAGTTATAGCTAGGATCGGTGGTGTGCCCCCATAGAGCAAATTCAATTCTACTCAGTTCGGAGGAACCAGTGCGCTTCTCAAGCTCTAGCATGATTGCCAGCAACCACCTTAACGGGGAAAAATAGTGCATGCCATCTGTCATTGGAAACTGTTCTACGCTCATTGCTCGAAGGTAGCATTCCTGTACCGCAGGATATGTATCTGCTTTTAGAAACGATCTACCAAAGGGTGTAATGTCATCTAATGCACCGAGCTCCTCTTGTCGACCGTCTTTCTTTTGAATCTGCGGATAAATAAAGCCATTCTTGGCAAACATCAATCGCCATTTACGGGCATGACTTCCAGAACTGTCCTTACCCTCTTCATTTTGAATTATGCCTTTTTCATCAAGCAAATTCATAAATCCTATTTCGTTTTCCCGACTATGAAGATGTCCAACAAATGCAGAGTTAGCAAAGACAGAGAATCCTTCTTGAATTCGATTAGGATTGCGCAGACCAGTGTTGCCAAGCAACCATATTTTGATCTGTTTATTCATGCTATAACCTCCAATCAATACCCAACAAAAAGGTATTCTTGCACAGAATTTCTATGTGTTTTTGCTTCTCCTTGGTTGCCAAAAGAATACTTATAGTTCACCGGGATTACTTCCACATGTTCCTTATATTTTGCCATAATTGCTACCATTTCATCTTGCGTAGGTAAGCTGTTTGAGGAATAGGAAACGATCAGAATGCTATTTGCAAATTTCCTAAACAAATGATCAAACGCAACTGATGCACCTTTACGGGTAGCAAACGGTGTAGGATACGATTTAAACTTCTTAGTTTGCGTATTTTGTTGAATTTCAACGCCTTTCCAGTCACGGGCAAGACCTTCGACAAAATGATATCTGCGAACATATTCATTGTCAGATAAAGGAGAGTAGTATGGTGGATCAATGTAAACCATATCCGTTTGTTCTATCCTCAAATCCATTGCATCTCCCTGTTTAGAGCGATTAATTTGTCCATTATCAAATATCGCCTTATTGACCGCCCCAATAGCCTCCAAAAATTGCTGAGCAAGTGTCTTTTGTAAGTCTTTGCGACCGTCATTGTACCGCTGACCTGTGTAGGTAAATATGCCACGGGGGCGTTTCTTCATACAGGCACGAATCAACGCCGTCATTGCAATAGCGCGTTTGTATTGATCTTTGATTGCGGCAATGTTGGTACGTAGTGTATCAATCAAATCATTCTCTTCGTCAGTGTAGTAAAGCCCCTTAAAGGTTGACGCAACAAAATGATCTGACTCTTTGTGGGCAACCATTAGTTCTTTTGCTTCATCTAACGGTAGGGTAACGAAATTGTTCTCCACCATTGCCTTAGTGAACGTCGCAGACATTGCCATATAATCGTTACTGGTTACAGCTTTGCCCTGCGCTTTGAACATATAACCGACAATACCAGAACCAGAGAAAAGGTCAACAACGGTATTCACATCAAATTGAGAGGCAACCGACCATATTTCGGTCAACAGTTTGCTCTTTGAACCCATAAAACGAGTGGATGGATAAGCTGATACCTGCTCCGGCAAAGGCTGATGAAGCAGTTTGATTAAAGAACGTTGTTTTGGAGGAATGGTAACAATAACATCTTCGCCTTTGCGAGTATTTCCATTACAAGAAATATGTCGCTTTGTTTGAATGACATCAATTTTGTATGGAGCATATAACTCATGTACCAACGGATGATTAGAATTTGTTAAAATAACATGACATCCCCGTTCATGCAAAGACATAATCGTTTTTGCAAGTTCAATATGATCCTCCTCATAGAATTGTTCTTTGGTATATCGCTTAAAATCAGCATATTCAGAAATAGGCAAATATGGAGGATCAAGGAAAACGAAGTCTCCCGGTTGAGCGTAATGATCCAAGATCAGCAGATAATCGTCGCATAGTATATCAGCTTTTTTTAATGCTTCGGATGCAGCTCTCAATCCAGTCTCATCGCAAATCTTGGGGTTTTTGTATTTCCCATAGGGAACATTAAATCGTCCTTGCTTGTTGACACGATATAATCCATTAAAGCAAGTTCTGTTCAGAAATATTGTTCGTGCAGCAGCTTCCGCCTTGGGAAGTGTCGTCCATTCCTGACTACGGACAGCATAAAACATCTCGGAAGTATTTTCGTACTGTTTAAGGAATTGAATGACATTCTCTACATGCTCAGCTACTTCCCGATACATGTTAATCAATTCTGGATTGCTATCTGCAATAATTGCACTTTCTGGCTGTAAAGCAAAGAACATTGCGCCACCTCCAAAAAATGGCTCAATATATCGACCATAGGAGTTGGGTACTTTAGGCAAAAGATCTCCTAACAACTGTGTTTTTCCACCAGCCCATTTCAGAATAGGCTTGGCTTGAACATACTCTTTTTTTCTAACTGCTTGTTCTGCCATTGTACTCCCCTTTCATTTGATGATATCTTGAGTCAATTCCGTAATATCGTCTTTGTCACACAGTAAAGCTGTACAAATTTTAACCAGCACATCTGCAGTGACATTTTTGATTTTACCGAGTTTTGCCATCTAAGCATGCTTAATACCAGCAGCAACACACAAATCCTTTTTATATACATGATCAATTAAGATCTTCCAAAATTTTTATAACTAACCGCCATTGTCTACACACCAACATCAAATATGTAATCACTTTGGAAAATTTACAGATTGAAGAAAGAATTTCAGCAAACGCTGAATTTGGTTACATTTTATCATAGCACATATATGTTTTCAAGATATGTGGTGAAACTTTGTCAAAAGTCTATCTTTTCATATCTTCTCTTAATATCTAGTAAATCCAGCAGGCAAGCCTGCCAGTCCACCTCCAGTATGATATCTGTTTAGTTACATTGTCACCAATAGGATCCAGCTCCAAATAGGCTTCGGCTGCTACTCATCTCTGTGACGACCTCTACAGTCAGCTGCTTGGTTAGGACTTCATGCAGGTTTTTTCTAGCGTTTAGATTTTTATAAGCACCGGTTCTTTTAATGTTAATACTTCAATGACAGTATCAATCGAATCAAACATAATAAAATTTTTGAGTTCATCTACCGGACGTGTTCCTAAGACTTGAGTTTCAAAGTATTTTATATAATTTGAGTCTTTAATTAAGAGTATGTTGCTCTTTTTTCTTTCATTATGGCAAAACCTTAAAGAACGATCAATATAAGCACTTTCAATTGAACATCTAAAATCCCATACAAAATTACAATTTTCTAATCTCCATCTATTTCCACCTAAAACGTATTTTTATGCTTGTACCTGTTATAGGATTAAATTTTTTTAGTGAGTTACTACCACTCCTGACATTCCCTGCTATAAAATACATCTACATCAGATGCCGCATCATATAACGTTTTTATAGAAGCCAAACTATCATATTCCGAAATTCCTCTCATTGCACCAATAAGCCCGCCTTTCGATGCAGGCAATGTGCCATCTTGTAATCTTTTTATTACAATTTCAATTCCATTTTCATAATTATTCAAGTATCTGCTTTTTTCATCATCCACGACTATCTTAGCTTCGTTAATTTCTTGGATAAGTAGGTATAACTTTTTCAATAATTCTTCTCTTTTATCCATATTTTTGATTCCTTCAATCATAAATCAAATTTGAAATAGTTTCGCATATTCTATCAAAATTTACTTTACTTCTTAACATTATTTATATACTCCTTTGGGAACCACTTGATTTAGGAATCTTATATTTTAAATCGAACGTTTCTTTTTATCCCTGATTTTATCCCAAATTAAATAAGCCTGAATCAAAGCCAGTCCGCCAAAACCTAAAAATATGTTACATATTACAGAAACTATCAGTGAAGATTTTGAAAGACCGTTTATGAAAGATATAAATATTGGTGTTCGCAATAAAAACATAATAACAAATGAAACTACAGCAATTATAATTCTTAACTTCAGTTTTGAAAATTGCTCTTTGTAAAATAATTCATTTTCTTGTTTTATAAGGGATTTTACATCTTTACAGTGTTCGCATTTCCCACTTACTAAGAGCCTGCCGCAATGCGGACAT
>CANRMC010000058.1 GCA_947631605.1 uncultured Lachnospiraceae bacterium | reverse complement strand
TCCAACAAAATAGAAGGAATCGTTACAACAAGTACTCGAATGAAGCAGCTTTTTGAAGAAAAAACGACTCCGAGAAACCGTGATGAAGATGAAATCATGGGATACAGAGATGTGCTGAATACCATTCATGAGAGTAACGAGTATATTCCAATCCGCTCTTCTTATATACTTCAGCTTCATAGGGACCTTCTGAAAAGGTCAGGCTCCTCTTATGGCGGACATTTTAAAAATATACAAAACTATATTAATGAGACAAAGCCTGATGGAACATCAGTCACAAGGTTCACCCCGATTGCGCCTTATGACACACCGGAAGCAGTAGACAATCTGTGTAATGCCTATGAACAGGCTGTAGCAAATGAGAAGATAGATCCATTAATTCTGATTCCTGCATTTATATGCGACTTCCTATGTATACATCCTTTTAATGATGGAAACGGAAGGATGAGCAGACTGCTTACCTTACTCCTCCTGTATAAACACGGGTACAGCGTGGGTAAATATATTAGCATTGAAAAGCAGATAGAGAAAACGAAGGATCGTTATTACGATACATTGGAAGAAGCAGATATTGCCTGGCATGAAGAAAAAAATGATCCGACGCCTTTTATCAGATATATGTTACAGGTGATTCTGGCTTGTTATACGGAGTTTGAGGAACGTGTCGGATTAATGACAAAAAGCGGCACCGGCAGCACGGCGTATGATATCGTCAGAAAATATACAGAAGAAAAAATTGGCAAATTTACCGGTGCGGATGTTATGGCACATTGTCCAAGAATAGGAAGATCATCAGCTCTTGCAGCTTTGAAGAAACTTACGGAAGAAGGTTATATCATTAGAAAGGGAGCAGGCAGGAGTACTTTTTATGTTCGTGCCGACGGTAAATAATATTTTCTCCTGATCAAGTATATATGGGGAAAGATCAAAATAAATTAGAGAGTTTTATCGGAGATTTATCGGGTATATTGGGCACGTAATTTATTGTCAGTATGGAATTTTAGTGATAGAAAAAAGCGAAAGGTGATTAGACGATAACGCAGAGGCGGTTTCTCTGCGTTTTATTGTAAGCATGTATTGCAAATCAATCCACATATCAAAAAAACAATCGTAAAAAAATACGATTGATTTTCTGCGTATTTTCAAGTACAATATATGTAGAAAAATTAGAAAAGGAGTATAGTGAATGCGTGAAACAAGAACAATAGAGTTCAAAGAAAAGATTACCAATACATTTTTAAAAACGGTAAGCGCCTTTTCAAATTACGCTGGAGGAGAAATCTATTTTGGCATTGATGATAATGGTAACATCAAAGGATTATCGGATGTAAAACAAGCATGTCTGGATATTGAAAACAAAGTGAATGATAGTATTACTCCCCAGCCTGATTATACACTGGAATTGCAGAATAATGATACAACGATAAAACTGACTGTAAAAAGTGGATTTCAAAAGCCTTATTTATATAAATCAAAAGCATACAAACGAAATGAAACTGCAACAATAGAAGTTGACACACTGGAGTTGTCAAGATTGATCTTGGAGGGAAAAAATATCAGATTTGAAGAATTGCCATGTCAAGATCAGGAACTGACGTTTGATACCTTATGCCAAAAACTAAGAGAATGTATTCAGATTGAAACCTTTAATCAGGATACCTTGAAGACGCTGAATTTATATAATAGCACCATCGGATATAATAATGCTGCCGGTATTTTAGCGGATAAAAATCATTTCCCTGGGATTGATATTGTGAAGTTTGGTGAAAATATCAGTGTGATTCAAAAGAGAGCAACGATTGATAATATATCTATTTTGGCAGCATATGAAAAAGCATTGGATGTATTCAGAGATTATTACCAATATGAAGAAATACAAGGTGCTGATAGGAAAAAAGTAGAAAAAATACCAGAGGCTGCATTCAGAGAAGCAATTGCAAACGCAATGATCCATAGAGTGTGGGATGTGGAATCACAAATAAAGGTTTCAATGTATGATGACAGAATAGAAATTATTTCTCCGGGAGGACTGCCACCTGGAATTACAGAAGATGAGTATTTAGCAGGAAAACTTTCGGTTTTAAGAAATAGAAATCTGGCAAATGTATTTTACAGGCTGGGACTTGTTGAAATATTTGGTACGGGAATTATACGAATAAAACAACTCTATGAAAATGGATTAAAACAACCGGACTTTGAATTGTCGGAAAATACAATTAAGATTGTACTTCCGGTCTTTGAGAAAAACCTGAACTTAACGGAAGATGAAAGAAAAATATATAAGATTTTAAGCAAGACAATGTTGAAATCAATCAGCGAAATTGCTCCTGATGTTGAGTTTGGCAAATCAAAGACAACACAGTTATTGAAAGAACTGGGCAAAAAAGGTGTTGTAAAAACAGAAGGTAGAGGTAGAGGCACTAAGTATGTGATAAAATAATCGATATAGCAAAGAATGAAGAGGTATATATGATGTCATTTTTTGAATTGATAGATGAAAAATTTTTCAATCCATTTTGCTGCCGTAACAGGGAAATATATATTGCATGTATTGATCGGCTGATTGAGAAATCAAAAGAGATTTCAGTTCTTTATGAGACAGATGCCAGAAATACACTAATTTTGTATTTAAGAAACTGCGAATATACCATTGAGACGGAAGATATCGGAGAAGAGATAGGCAGTGGGAAAAGTCCGCAGGAGAATGCATCTGCGATTCTGCGGTATTTTCGGATGTGTGGTTGGATTACACCCAAGGAGATTGGGCGCAGCGGTGATAATATTGCATCAGTGTCAGCATATTGTAGAAAATTGATTGATGCGATTCATAAAATTTTTGACAGAGATGCCAACGCAACAATTACGAATCACATTTTTTCTATGTATGAGATTTTACAATCCTCTTTTGGAAAGGAAAGTGCCCGGTTAATACGTCCTTACCAGAACATCTTGGTTCCGTTAGTGGAAAATGAGTGTGATTTAAAGAATGACTTGCTGATTCTGAAGGACAGCATTCGGGAGATTATGCGTGCTGTTCTTAAGATGGCGGATGCCAATAGCTTCGGACAGTTTTTGATTAAAGATGAATTGCTGAATCGATTTTTCAACGACTATTTTTTCATAAAGAAGAGTGGGATGATACCGTCTTACATAGCGGGAATTGATCGAATGTTGCGAAAGCTACATCGGTCGGAAATCTACGACCGCATGATTGAGGATTGTCGTCAAATCGAAAATCTGGAAGAGATACGGGTAAAAGAAAAAATTAATCATCAGTTTGCAGAACTGGACAGCTTTATCAATCTGGAATATGAACAGGAAATGGATTACATCGACCGAAAAATTAATACATATTATAATCTATATTCTACCAGAATGATGATGGTGGTCAGCAATAACACGAATCTGGAGCATGAATTAAACCGGCTTTTGATTTTTATGAAGAACTTGGATGATGAAGATAGAGAAGAGGTACTGTGTCATCTATCTGAGACGCACCGACTGATGCATATAGGTTATATTGGCAAAAAATCCTTTGAGCGCCGGAAAAAGTCTAAGGCGAATCAGAAAATAGCAGGTCTGTCCGTGAGCAGGCTGTCGGAAGAGGAACGACAACATTTGACAGAACAACTGTTGTCTGGGACGCCGGATAAATATAGTATAGAGAATGTGCAGAGGCATTTTGAACGTTTAATGGAAGACAGAAAGAACATTCGGATTGAAGAGAGCGGGATACGTACTAGGAATGATGCAATTATGTTTGCTGCCAGTATTATATATTCTGGAGCAGAGGGATTTCCCTATGAGGTAGAACTTGGTGACGGAATGGTAGAGACTGAGGTCGCAAGAATTCGTAAAGTGACTGTGAAGAGGAGAGAACAATGAGTGATATTCACTTGCAGATTTCTATAAAAGAAGAAAGTATGAATCTGTTTAAACGGAGCATACGAAAACTACTTGAATCAACATTCATTCTTCAAAGTAAAGATGAAAAATTGTATCAGTTTGTTTCCAGAGAATCGAATCGTCAGGATATTTCCGAGTATCTACGAATGATAGGATTTGATGTGATCATTGATGAGAAGACCGGTGTGTGCATGCTCGTAGCCAGCGAGGAAGATATTGAAACAATAGGATTGAAACGCGCCAATGTAGTAACATTTACGACACTGCAATATCATCTTTTGCTGGTACTCTGGGAGGTTTATCTGGAAAATCTCGGTTATAATGAAGGAAATTTTGTGACGAAAGGGGATTTGATTGATAAAATCAAATCCTATGGGGTGTCATTAGTGCGTACAGAACTGAATGCAGCTTTTCGTTTGTTCAAAAAATACAGTTTGATTAATTACAATGAAGATGAGGAAGGAGAGGATATGCAGATTGAATTGTACCCCTCTCTGCAGTTTGGATGGGATATTCCGCAGTTTCAGACGGTTGTAAAAGAATATCTGAAGGAAACACCGGAGGATGAAGAAGTCCAAAAGGATGAGGATTTTGCAGACCAAGTAAATCCGGAGGATTTTGAGGAGGAAGATGAATGATAGAACTTAAAAAAGTCCGATTAATCAATTGGTACGGTTTTTCTAATGAAACGGCGCCGATTGGCTTTTTTACGCTGATTGCCGGAAGAAACGGAAATGGGAAATCAGCTATGTTGGATGCTGTCAAGTATGCGGCCTACGGAGATACGGTATTTAATAAATCATCGGAAAGTAAGGGGAGTCGAACGTTACTTTCCTATACAAGGGGACTGCTGGACGCTACGGCAGGTACTTATATGCGACCGGCAGATCAGATACCGAATGTTTATAGTCATATTGCACTCGAATACTTTGATGATATAGAGGATAAATCGTTTGTGCTGGGAACGGTGATTGAGACAAATGCGGCAAACAATTATCAGACATATCGGTATGTGGCAGATCAGTTTTCTCTTGATCAGATGGAGCATACTTATAAGGAAGAAGGACTTGACATACCTTTTAGTGCAGTGGATCTTCAGAAAAAATACAGTCTGACACTTTTAAACCGGGAACAGGGACTTCCTCGTTTTATGCAGATAACGGGTTTGAAGTTGAATCTGAGGCAGATACCAACATATCTTCGGAAACTGCGGGGAATTATGTCATACGATCCGAATGCCAGAATTGATCAGTTTATCCGAGAAAGTGTTTTGGAAGAGCGGAATGTGGATTTTAAGAAACTTATTGAAGCGAAGACGAATATTGAGTTGCTGAATAATAATTTTAATATGATCCAGGATGAAATCAGCGAACTAGATAGTATATTGGAAGAATACGATGCGTGGGAAAGCGAGAATAATCGTCTGTTGTCAGATGATATTCGAATTATATACAAGCGCATGAAGAACCTAGAGGAGGAGATTGAAAAACAAAATACTGAGCGTGAAGATGCAGAAAGAATCCGAGAAGCTGTCTCAGAAGAATTGAAGATTTTGGAGAATAGAAAAAGAGATGTGCAAAAAAGATTGTTGGAGGCTAAAATAAGCTTGAATAGTCTTGACAGTATGCGTATGATCAATCAGGAGCAGGAAAGACTGGAGAAGCTGGAGGAAGACAGGAAAACTTTGTTGAAAAAATGTAGTGATCTGGAGCAGTTACAAACGGTTATCAGTGAAATTATGAATCATTTTTTTGAAAAAAAGGAACGAATTGCCAACAGGGATATTTTGATTTCTCTGTGCGGATACAAATATACTGCTGCGCAGAAAATGTCAGCTGTTGCAGAAATCAAACGGAAGACAGATCTTGCATATGATGAAATTGTGAAACAGATTTCCGGCGAAGATCGCAGTATTGAGGATTTAGAAAAAGGACTGGATGCACAGAATCGGATTTTAGAGGAGTGTAAAAGGCATCAAAATACATATAGACAAATTCCTGTGTACGTGGGGCTGAAAGAGCAGATTAACCGAGAACTAGAGAGAAAAAAAATATCTGCACGGGCGAAGTTTGCCTGTGAATATGTGATTAGTCTGGAGGACGAAAATTGGAGGGACGCAATAGAAGCATTTTTAGGACCTCGCCGCTATACGATCCTAGTAGATCCGGAGTATTATGACATTGCGGATAATGTACTCAATCAATCTGAATATCGGTATGCCCATTTGTTTAATACAAAGCTGTTGATGCAACGAAATGTCAAAGTGGAGGCGGATTCTGTGGTATCCATGCTGCAGATCAAGAATCCGATAGCAAAACGATACTTTGAATTTCAGCTTGGCAGAATGCACGCTGTATCACTGGAAGAAGTACACATGTATGAAAATGCGATTTCTAAAGAAGGGCGTGTGTCAGTCGCCATGGATAGCTATTTTTTGCGGTTTGATAAGATTCATTCGTATTACCTAGGACAGAAAATCTTTGAACTTAACCAGATTAGGGCGCAAAAGGAAATTACACGTCTCCAGGAGGAAAAAAAGGAAAAATTGGCTGCTAAGAATGATTTCATAGAACAAAAAAATATTCTGGCACAGAGTAAAAATTATTTCCGAGAGTATGATTATGACGCTCACCTAAAATATCAGAAAGTGTCAGTTGAAGTCCAAGAATCCAAGAAACGGCTGGAATGTTTGCGGAAGGCGCAGATAAACAATCAGGAGTATATTGAATTGATTGAAACCGTACAACGCCTTGAGCAGGAAGAAAAAGCGGTTGATGCAGAATATATGAAAAATGTCCAGATAGATAGTGATCAGAAGATGGTAATTGTGCGCTGTGATGACAGGATAAATGAGAAGAAGGAAGAATTGAAGGAGAAGGAAAAACGGTATAAGGAATATCAGATTGAATACTATGCGGTTGTACAGAAAACCGTGGAAGCCTATGAGAAGTATTTGAAAAATGGAAGAAAGGGACCGGGTGGTCTATTAGCTGAAGAGACCAGAGGACGTATCCGAAGGAGTATAGAGCAGCATAAAAGCATTTTAATCCAGTTTCAGGCCGACTATAATGCAAAACATTCTGACAATATGCTGCCTAGGGGAACGGAAGGACGTAGTCAATATGCAACCAGACGGGATTGTATCTGGATGGATAATCTGCAGGAAATTCGAGAGAAGCTTGAGGAGCAGACTCGTCGCTATGAAAATATATTTAAAAATGAATTTGTGTTGACAATTTTAAATTCTTGTGAAAGAGCCAAAAGTGATATAAAACAGATTAATAGAGAACTGGCAAAGTTAAATTTTGAAGCGGAATACGAATTTGAAATTGACTATGTGAGTGATGGTTCAGAATATTCAAAGATTATCGACTATGCCAAGTTCCTAGACGAGAGGGAGCAACTTGGAGACAGAGTGGAAGGACAGCTGACATTTGGAATGTTGACGACAGTATCTGACGAAGAGGGGGAACAGCTTGAGAGGGAGATGAAACGGATTGTGAACTATATCATTGAGAAAAACAGTGAGGAGGTCATATCCCGTTTTGCCGATTATCGTAATTACATGACATATGAGATTAGGATTACGAATCAGTTTTTAAACCGAGCGAAGATGTCCCGTCAGACAGGTTTTAATTCCGGTGCGGAGGTACAGATTCCCTACCTTTTGATCTTGGCTTCGGCTCTTCTTTTGATATACAATCAGAGAACTAATTCGACACGCCTTGTCTTTATTGATGAGCCGTTCGCTAAAATGGATCCTGGAAATGTAAAACTGATGTTGGAATTTTTACGGTCGCAGCGGCTTCAGGTGGTTTTCTGTTCGCCGGATAAGACAGATTCCATCGGAAATGAGTGTGAGGTGATTCTCCCAGTACTTCGTGTGGCAGCAGATAAAATGGAACTTGGAGTCGTGCAGTTCCATAAGGAGAAAGCATATGGAAAATTATGAAAAAAAGCTACTTGTAGCATTGGTGGAGAAATATCGGAAAAGTAAAAAGGACAGTGGAACAAATGTGATTACCAGGCGCACTCGGATAACACCAGATAAGTTGTATAAAGCATACAGGCAGAATGACGGCGATCTGGAAAAAATCGAAGCAGTAAACGAGGCGGTATTTCGATGCCGAGAGAGAGGCTTTCTAACCTTTGAAAGTGAAGGATTCAGCAATGAAATCCGCACAATTTATCTGGTCGATGAGAAGATTGAAGAGATTGAGCGGTATTTGGAGGAAACATATCAGTATGAGTCAAGGTGTGCATTGAAACGACGTTTTGAAGAATTGATTGCTGTATATGAAAACAGTTCCCCCACTGCCAGTAGCGAGTGCGGGAAGCTGAAGCAGACGTTGGAGAAGAATCAAATTCCCACAACGAATATCTTGCATCTGCAAGATATGTTTAAAGCACTTGTATTTATTGAGAAGAATGAAAAAGACATATTTCTTCGTGAAGCATCTATGCTAATATTTGGGGATTCTAAATATTTGGAAGAAAATGTGTTGCACTCGGCGTGCCGGGCGCTTCGGGAATATTTGGAACGACCTTGTCGGGAAGATGAGTTGGAAGATGAGATTTTGGAGGATTATCATATTGTACGGGAAAAACAGAAAATCTGTTTGAAGGGGAATATGTCTATTCGAATAGCAGGAAGAGAACTGGATATTGGAGCGTTTGCAGATGGCGTGGAATTTTTTGCGGAGGAAATAAAGCGGTTGGAATGGATACACATCTATACACCTCATTTTATAACAGTTGAAAACAGAACATCTTGGCTTCGTCTAAAAATCTCTAATGCTACGCTGTTTTATCTCGGCGGATATTGTGTGCGTTCTCAAAGAGATTTTCTAAGAAAAGTCCGTTTGGACAATCCGAAGCTTTCATTTTGGCATTTTGGAGATATTGATGCTGGTGGTTTTTACATCCATAAACACCTGTGTCAGGTGACAGGTATTCCGTTTCAATTATACCGAATGACAAAAAGGGAACTGGAGAATCCGAATTTTCAATCTTGTCTGCGTCCATTAACGAAGATTGATCAAAACAGATTAAAGTCCCTGGAAAGCCAGGAAGCATACAGGGAACTAATTACATATATGTTGGAGCAGAATGTGAAGTTGGAGCAGGAAATTATAAGCTTTTACGGAGCAAAAGATGAGAATATGGAAAACTATTTTGATTAAAAAAGTCATTGAAGATTAAAGGTTATTCTGTGAATTATAACCGTATTAATCAGTTAAAATAAATCTATCACTAAATTATCACTAAAATCAAAAAAAATCGCTCAATTATTAGAAAAAAACAAATTTTGGAAAATATAAATCTGTAAATAAACTAGTAAATAAGCCAATCTTACAGGATAGCAGAGGCAAAGAAAAATGATAAAAATACTATTCATCTGCCACGGCAACATCTGCCGTTCTCCGATGGCGGAATTTATTTTAAAAGATATGGTAGAAAAACGTGGGATTTCCGACCGGTTTCAGATTGCGTCTGCGGCTACGAGCACCGAGGAGATTTGGAACGGGATCGGTGAACCTGTGTATTCTCCGGCGCGGCGGGAATTGGAAAAGCATGGGATCTCCTGCAAGGGCAAACGGGCGGTTCAGGTGACGAAGCAGGATTACCGGACATATGACTATCTGATCTGTATGGACGCAAACAATGTGCGGAATCTTATGCGCATTGTTGGAAATGATCCGAAGCAGAAGATAAGTCTTCTGTTGGATTATACACCCAGAAAAGGCGCTTCGATCGCGGATCCATGGTATACGGGAGAGTTTGAGGTTACATACCGGGATATCGTGGAGGGCTGTACAGGCCTTTTGAATTATCTGGAAGAAAAAGGATGGTAACACAGTTTGTGGCACCATCCTTTTTAATATCATTCTGCTATAACCGTTTTTTACTTCCTTTTATGTATCTTCTTTCAAATTCTTTTTAGCGGTTGCAAGCATCAGCTTGATCCGGTTGATCTGGTTTACTTCCGATGCGCCCGGATCGAAGTCGATCGCCGTGATATTGGAGTCCGGATATGCTTTCCGGAGTTCTTTGATTACGCCTTTTCCGACGATATGATTCGGCAGGCAGGCGAACGGCTGTGCACAGACGATATTCGGAGCTCCGCTTTTGATAAGCTCGATCATTTCACCGGTCAGAAACCATCCCTCACCGGTCTGGTTGCCGATGGAAACGATCGGTCTTGCATATTCCGCAAGTTCCTGAATACGGGACGGCGGATTGAAACGCTTGCTCTTTTCAAAAGCCTTTCTTGCAGGATTTCTCATTTTTTCAATAAAGGTGATCACAAGATTTCCGATCGCCTTTGACTTTCTGGATTTGCCGAGAAATTCAAATTTATAATTGTTATTGTAGAAGCAGTAGAGGAAGAAATCCAGTAAATCCGGCATAACTGCCTCGGCGCCTTCCGCTTCCAACAGATCAACCAGATGGTTGTTGGCGGACGGAAGGAATTTTACAAGTATTTCTCCAACGATGCCGACTCTTGGCTTTTTCACGGTTTCATTCAGCGGGAGTTTATCAAAATCCTCGATGATCCGCTGAACGATCTGACGGAAATGATGGGAGCCGTTCTGAATGTCCTTGATACAGATCTTCTCCCAGCGTTTATGCAGTTTGTCGGCGGAGCCCTTCACCTTTTCGTAAGGTCTGGTACGGTACAGAACCCGCATAAAGACGTCTCCGTAAATAATGGCGTGCATAGCGCAGACAATGGCTTTCAGGTTATACTTAATGCCGGAATTATGTTCCAGTCCCTGCGCGCTGATGCCGATAACCGGTATCTGGCCGTAACCTGATTTGATCAGGGCGCGCCGGATGAATCCGACATAATTGGTAGCACGACATCCGCCGCCAGTCTGGGTGATGACGATCGCCAGTTTGTTTACGTCGTATTTCCCGGAATTGATAGCGCTCATAATCTGTCCGACAACAATTAAGGACGGATAGCAGGCATCGTTATTGACATATTTCAGGCCGGTATTGATCATTTCTTTATTTGCGTCCGGCAGCATAACGATATTGATATGCAGATGCCGGAGAGCAGCTTCCAGCATGGAGAAATGGATCGGGGACATCTGCGGGCAGAGAACGGTATAATCCTTCTGCATGTCCTCGGTAAATTCCACACGATCGATAGCACTGGAAGAAACTTTTGGTTCAAAATGCTTCCGGTTCCTGACTTCAACCGCGCTTAAGAGAGAACGGATACGGATCCTGGCGGCGCCCAGATTGCTTACCTCATCAATTTTAAGAACCGTATAAATCTTACCGGAATTCGTTAAAATATCATTTACGCAGTCGGTGGTGACAGCGTCCAGACCGCAGCCGAAAGAGTTGAGCTGGATCAGCTCAAGATTCTTGCTCGTCTTTACATAGTTTGCTGCTTTATACAGTCTGGAATGGTACATCCACTGGTCAGATACGATAAGCGGACGTTCCACATGTCCCAAATGAGCGACGGAGTCCTCGGTAAGAACGGCAACGTCGTAGGAATTGATAAGCTCCGGAAGACCATGGTTGATTTCCGGATCCAGATGGTATGGACGGCCGGCGAGGACGATTCCGAGTTTGTTGTTTTTTTGCAGGAAGTCAAGGGTTTCTTCACCCTTCCAGCGTATATCTTCTTTTACCGCCTCGGCTTCCTGATATGCATGATCCACCGCATTGCTGATCTCTTCCTCTGTAACATCCGTATATTTGGAAAATTCGCGGAGCAGACGGGCTTTCAGTGCTTTAGGGTTATCCAGCGCAAGAAATGGGCGGATATATGTAATATCCGGATTTGAGATCTCTTCCATGTTATTCTTGATATTTTCCGCATAGGAAGTGACGATCGGGCAGTTATAGTGATTGTTTGCCTCCGGAGTTTCGTTCATTTCATACGGAACACAAGGATAGAAGATAGTCTTTAAGTTGTTTTTGATGAGCCACATCACATGACCGTGGCTGATCTTTGCCGGATAACATTCCGATTCGCTCGGGATGGATTCAATTCCCAGCGTATAAATATCTCTGGATGATTTTGGCGAAAGGATTACCCGGTATTTCAGATCCGTCAGGAATGTGAACCAGAACGGATAGTTTTCGTACATATTCAGAACGCGGGGAACGCCGATCTCTCCGCGGACCGCCTCTTCCGGTGAGAGCGGCTCATACTGGAAAATGCGGTTGTATTTATATTCAAACAGATTCGGCATATCATGAGCGTTCTTCTTTAAGCCGATTCCTTTCTCGCAGCGGTTGCCTGTAATGAACTGTCTGCCGCCGGTGAAACGGTTGATCGTAAGCAGGCAGTGGTTGGTACAGCCTTTGCAGCGCGCCATTTTAGTCTCGAAAGTAAGGGCGTGGACTTCTTCTTCTGACAGGATATGGGTTTCCTGTCCAGGTTCGTATTTATCCCTTGCGATCAGCGCGGCGCCGAAAGCACCCATGATCCCTGCAATATCCGGGCGCACGGCTTCCCTGCCGGAAACCAGTTCAAAGGCTCTTAGAACCGCGTCGTTATAAAAGGTTCCGCCCTGAACTACGATTCGTCTGCCTAAATCCTGCGGATCCGTCAGTTTGATAACTTTAAGCAGGGCATTTTTGATAACAGAATAAGCAAGGCCGGCGGAAATGTCCGCAACGGAAGCGCCTTCCTTCTGCGCCTGTTTTACCTTGGAATTCATGAATACCGTACATCTGGAACCAAGGTCGATCGGACTTTCGGCAAAGAGCGCGATCTTTGCAAAATCTTTTACATCATAATTCAGAGACTTTGCAAATGTTTCAATAAATGAACCGCAGCCGGAGGAGCATGCCTCGTTCAGCATGACGTTATCTACGACGCCGTTTTTGATCTTGATACATTTCATGTCCTGACCGCCGATATCTAAGATACAGTCTACGTCCGGATCAAAGAAAGAAGCGGCGGTGTAGTGGGCGATGGTTTCAACCTCGCCGTAATCCAGCATGAAAGCGGACTTCATCAGCGCTTCGCCGTATCCGGTGGAACATCCGGCTGCTATATGAGCGGATTCCGGAAGCAGCGTATAGATTTCCTTCATGGCGCGAATGGTTGTGTTGAGCGGGCTGCCGTCATTATTGCTGTAAAAATCATATAAGAGTTCGCCGTTTTCTCCGACAAGCGCGACTTTTGTCGTGGTGGAGCCAGCGTCGATCCCCAAGAAGCAGTTGCCGGAATAGTCTTTCAGCGTTCCCCTTTTCACATGGTATTTGGATTGCTTTTTAATAAATGCATCATAGCTTTCCTGATTTGGGAAGAGCGGTTCCATACGGTCAACCTCAACTTCAATCTGGAGTTCCGGCGTGAGTTTTCCTGCCAGCTCCGAAAGAGACATCGATACATTTTCATCTGCATGGAGAGCAGCGCCTACGGCTGCAAAAAGGTGGGAATGGTCGGGTGCGATGACCGCGTCGTCCGTAAGCTCCAGCGTCCGGATAAAAGAAGCCCTAAGCTGGTCCAAGAAATGAAGCGGACCGCCGAGAAATGCAACATTTCCGCGGATTGGCTTACCGCAGGCAAGACCGCTTATGGTCTGATTTACAACTGCATGGAAAATAGAAGCCGCAAGATTCGGCTTTGTTGCTCCCTCATTGATGAGAGGCTGGATATCTGTTTTTGCAAATACTCCGCAGCGGGCGGCGATCGGATAGATCGTGTCATAGTCCCTTGCATATTCATTCAGACCGGCTGCGTCTGTCATCAAAAGAGAAGCCATCTGGTCGATGAAAGAACCGGTTCCGCCGGCGCATACGCCGTTCATACGCTGTTCAATTCCGTTTTTGGAGAAATAAATGATCTTTGCGTCTTC
>CANRMC010000057.1 GCA_947631605.1 uncultured Lachnospiraceae bacterium | reverse complement strand
GTTAATAACAGCGGAAACTATATGGGTATCGTTACGGGGCAGGAAAGTTCTAATCGTTGGAATAAAGCCGGAACTCTTTCTCCATATGCTTATCAACCGCAAGTTTCTCCACGAATTTTTTGAAAACTCTGGCTCTCGGATCTGAGATTGCATAAACCGCATGTCCCATTCCATAAATCAGCCCCCGCTTATCAAATGCCTGTTTATCAACGATTTTTGCCAGATAATCTTTCAGACTGTCTAAATCGTCATAATCCGGCACATGGGCGCGGATGTCCTCCATCATCTGCATGACCTTGATATTGGCGCCGCCATGCTTTGGTCCTTTCAGAGAAGAAAGGGCGGCTGCCATAACGGAATAAGTATCGGATCCGGCAGATGAAACCACGCGGGTTGTGAAAGTGGAATTATTTCCGCCGCCATGCTCCATATGTAATACCAGCGCGGTGTCCAGCACCTGCGCTTCCAGTTTCGTATAAGATTTATCCGGCCGGAGCATACGGAGAATATTCTCGGCTGTCGATAACGACGGTTCCGGTCGGTGAATATACATACTGTCGTCTTTCTCATAATGACTGTATGCGCAATATCCGTATACAGCCATCATCGGCATTTCACTGATCAGCGCCAGACATTGCTTCAGCACGTTGGATATGGTAAGGTCTGAAACGTTGTCATCATAGGCGGCGAGGGTAAGTACGCTCTTTGTAATTGAGTTCATAATATCCTGACTCGGCGCTTTCATTATGACATCCCGCGTAAAGTTCGTCGGCAATGTCCGAAGAGACGCCAATACTTTCTGAAACTCCGCAAGCTGTTCTTTGTTTGGAAGATTACCGAAAAGAAGCAGATATGCCGTTTCTTCAAATCCGAACCTCTTAAACCCGAAATCCTGAACCAGACTGATCACATCATATCCCCGGTACCAGAGTTTTCCGTCGCATGGTATTTTCTGACCGTTCTCCATTTTAAATGCTTCAATCTTGGAAATATTGGTAACGCCGGTCAGTACACCATTTCCGTTCTTATCCCGAAGTCCTCTTTTTACACCGAACTGTTCATATACGCTTAAATCAACATCATCAACATCTCTGCATACTTTCTCATATCTTTGTGTGTAGTCATCAACAAATACACTATCTCCCAAAACAAAACCACCTTTCCTTACACGCCCGCATACCAATACCGGACGGTACTTGTCATTTTAATCCTCTGTTCAATCCGTTATAGGGAATATGATAAAGGATAAGCAATAGACAAGTCAAGTAAATTATTTCTTAAGATTCAGCAGATCGTTCCGCCGCCCAGTACATAATCCCCGTCATAAAGCACCAGCGACTGTCCTTTCGTAACGGCGCGCTGAGGCTCGTCAAACAGCATATCTACGCTTCCGTCTTCATGAACCGTAAGTACGCCGGGCTGCTCTTTATGTCTGTAGCGTATCTTGGCAGATACCCGCAGCGTCCGTGTTTCCGGTGAAAGCGGATTGATGAAGCTGACATTTTCCGCATGCACATTCCGCTGGAACAGATCGTCATTTCTTCCCAGTACGACTTCATTTCTGGAAGGAATGATATCCAGCACATAGAGCGGTGCGGTTGAGGAAATGCCAAGTCCTTTCCGCTGTCCGATCGTATAACAGTAAAATCCCTGATGAGTTCCGAGGATATTTCCGTTCAGGTCCACAAAATTTCCGGTTCCCGGCAGAACCGCTTCGGAAATTTCTCCCGCATTTTTCCCGGAATCCTCCGCATACCGTTCAATCACTTTTTTATAATCGCCGTCCGGCACGAAACAGATATCCTGACTGTCATGCTTTCCGGCATTGATAAACGCATGCTCCGCAGCCAGCCTGCGGGTTTCTTCCTTACAGAGCCCGCCCAGCGGAAATTCCGTATGCTTAAGCTGCTCCTGATTTAGAAAGTACAGGACGTAGCTCTGATCTTTCTCCGGATCCTTTGCCTTTTTCAGATAAAACTTTCCGGTTTTTTCATCATATTCTTTCCTTACATAATGTCCGGTCGCCACAACGTCACATTCCAGCTCCTCCGCCTTGTGCCGAAGAGCGTCAAATTTCATATATCGGTTGCAGTCGATACATGGATTCGGCGTGAAGCCTTTCAGATAGGTTTCCGCAAATCTATCGATGACAAGTTTTTTAAAATCAGCTTTGAAATTGCACACATAATAAGGAATATCCAGGCGGTATGCCACACGCCTTGCGTCCTCTACATCATCCAGCGAACAACAGGTATGCTCCCTGCTTATGCCGGCGCTTTCGTTTTCAAAAAGCTTCATGGTAACGCCTACGCAGTCCCAGCCCGCTTCTTTCATCAGAAGGGCGGCGACTGAACTGTCCACGCCGCCGCTCATTGCAATTAATCCCCGTTTCTTCATATCTTCCACAATTTGTATCCTTCCTGCCGCAGACTGCGGTTCTTACACTTCCGGTTTTTCCAGCAGGGTATTCTCCGGAGATTCCAGAATCTTCATAAATGCCTCTCCTGTGATCGTTTCGTTTTCATATAAGAATTTGGAAATCTCATGCAGCTTCTGAATATTCTCCTGCAGAATTTCCTTTGCTTTCTTATGCTGTTCTGCCACTACCGCAACCACCATTTTATCAATCCGCGTCTGGGTTTCCGCAGAACATGCCGTACTGGTATCGCCGCCCAGGTATTCATTGGTAACGGTTTCCAGCGCGACCATATCAAATTCCTCGCTCATACCGAAGCGGGAGATCATCGCCCGCGCGAGTTTCGTTGCCTGTTCAATATCATTGGAGGCTCCGGTGGTGATCTCATGGAAGATCAGTTCCTCCGCCGCGCGTCCGCCGGTAAAGGTTGCAATCTTATTCTCAATTTCCGTTTTTGTCATCAGGAAATGCTCCCCGTCTTCCACCTGCATGGTATAACCCAATGCGCCGGAGGTACGCGGGATAATGGTAATCTTCTGCACCGGAGCCGACTGCGTCTGCTTTGCGGCAACCAGCGCATGTCCGACTTCATGGTAAGCAACCACCAGCTTTTCCTTGTTGGAAAGGACTTTGTTTTTCTTCTGGTAGCCGGCAATAACAACTTCTACGCTTTCCATCAGGTCGCTCTGGGTAACCACCCGTCTTCCTTCCCGTACTGCCCGAAGCGCAGCCTCATTGATTATATTGGCAAGCTGTGCGCCGGAAGCGCCCGCAGCCGCCTTTGCAATACCGGAAAAATCTACATTGTCCGATATTTTTACTTTCTTCGCATGTACCTTCAGAATATCTACTCTTCCCTGAAGATCCGGAAGTTCCACCGGTATACGCCGGTCAAAACGTCCCGGTCTGAGCAGCGCCGCGTCCAGAGAATCCGGACGGTTCGTGGCTGCCAGAATTACAACGCCGGTATTTCCCTGAAAGCCGTCCATTTCCGTAAGAAGCTGGTTCAAGGTCTGCTCCCGTTCATCGTTATTGCTTAAGAGGTTATCCCTTCGTTTTCCGATTGCGTCAATCTCATCAATAAATACGATACATGGAGCTTTCTCCTTTGCCTGCTTAAAGAGATCCCGCACCTTTGCCGCGCCCATGCCGACGAACATCTGCACAAATTCCGAACCGGAAATAGAAAAGAACGGCACGTTTGCCTCACCGGCAACCGCTCTTGCAAGAAGGGTTTTACCGGTTCCCGGAGGTCCTACAAGCAGCGCGCCTTTCGGCAGGATTGCTCCGATTTCCGTATATTTTTCCGGCTGGTGCAGATAATCCACGATCTCTTTCAAAAGATCCTTGGCTTCTTCTTCACCTGCCACATCCTTGAATTTGATCCCGTTATCCGACTTGACGTAGATTCTGGCATTGCTCTTTCCGGTCGTGCCAAAAGACATCATATCCGGACTGTCTCCCATATGCTTCATGACTCGTTTGGAAATAAACCGCCAGATTAAAAACAGCAGCAGAACCTGTACCACAAATGTTAAGATATAATAAAAAAACGGATTCCTCTGCTCTACGATTTCCGCCCCGAAAACAGCGCCGGACTTATACAGCCTTTCATACAGGTCAGGATCGTTTATGATTCCGGTCTTATAGATTTTAGAACCGTCCTTGTTGGTAAACAGGATCTGGTTATCCTGAATACTGGCCTCTCCGATCTGTTTTCCGTCGATCATTTCCATGAAGACGTTATATCCCACCTCTTCCGCCTGTTTTTCCGCCATATTTCCGTAAAGCAGCACATTCAATATGGCAAAGATCAAAAGGGCGATCAGCCAGTACGCGATAAAAGGCTTCTTGTTTGGTTTCATTTCCTGCATGTGTTTTTCCTTCTTTCTACTTATGAGTATTACTTCTATGATAGTCGTTTATTCACATCATTTTTCAAAAGGATAAAGATGACGGTTGCTACAGGCACACCGATAAACATTCCCACAATGCCGAAGAGTCCGCCGCCTACGGTAACTCCAAGCAGTACCCAGATACCCGGAAGTCCCAGCTTCGTTCCGACAACCCTCGGATAGATAAGATTATTCTCAAGCTGCTGCAGGATCACGAAAAAGATCAGGAAGATCAGCGCCTTCCTAGGGGAGACAAATAACAGGAGCAGCATGGCAAGCCCTCCGCCGATCCATGCTCCCAATATCGGCACCAGAGCCGTAACAGCAACCACGATACCGATCAATGCCGCGTATTCCAGACGGAGGATCAGCATTCCAAGGAAGCATAAGGAACCCAGAATACAGGCTTCCAGAAGCTGTCCGGATACATAATTCCGGAATACGGTATTTACGATATCCATGACATACAGGGTTTTGTCATATAGCTTCTTCGGCATATAGGCTTTGGCAATCCGGTTCACCTGACTGATAAGGCGTGTCTGACCGCTCATCACATAGATGGAAAGTACGATTGCGATCACAAATTTTGTAACCCATGACACCAGACCGGAAGTCACGCTGATGATCTTCGGCAACATATCCGCCGCCGCTTCACCGATAACTCCCAGTTTTGATTCGATCAGTTTGTTGAAATCCGAAAGGTCCACCCTCCTCATTCCGAAGAAATCGCTCAGCTTATTCAGGAAGTTCTGAAATCCCGCCAGATAGTCGTCAAGATTTCCGGAAAAGGTCTGGATATTCTTCATGATCGCCGGATATATAAAGCGGATCAGAAGCGCGATCAGTCCAAATGTCAGCACATAAACAAAGAGAATGGATATGGCCTTTGCAAATCCGTCTTTTAATTTCATTTTCTCATGAAACAGCTTCCGCATTTTTTTGTATGGCGTATCCAATACAAAAGCAATGGCGATACCCGCAAAAAGCGGGGAGATCAGCCTGAGAAAATCTCCGAAAAATGAAAGAATATCATCAAAATGCAGCACAAACAGTATAAGCAGAACCGTATAAGTAATGATGAACACTGCCTGTCTGATCTTCGTTTTATCCAATCTTTCTTCTCCTTTTTATAAAAGCGGTGCAAATACCCTTAAAACGGAATTTAATATTCCGCCAAAAATACTTACCCGTATATCCTTCGGTTCCATCGGGCGGCACACTTCAAGCGTATCAAGAACATCCCGTTTTACATCCAGCACCGTAGAATTTCCATAGAAAAATACAGCGTCTTCAAAATGCAGGAAGAGACTCCGGTAGTCCAGATTAATGGTTCCGACGATTGCCTTTGTATCATCGCTTACCATACATTTTGAATGTAAAAATCCCGGCGTATACTCATAAATCTTTGCTCCGGAGCGTAAGAGCCTCCGGTAATTCGCCCTCGTCAGCCGGAATACCATCTTCTTATCCGGAATCCCCGGCGTAACGATCCGGACGTCCACCCCTCTTTTTGCCGCAAGAGTGAGAGCATCTGCCAGTTCTTCACTCAGCAAAAGGTACGGCGTAAAAATATACAGATATTTCTCCGCCTGATTGGCAAGTTCTATATAAACATTTTCCGCCAGAGGAATATCATCTAACGGTTCGTCGCCGTAAGGCTGCACGAAACCGGTTCCGGAGAAAGAACCCGGATGATACGTATGGGGCATATACTGCTCCGCTTTTCCGTAATCCTCATTCGGGCGCAGGACGTCCCACATTTCCAGAAACATGAGGGTGAGGCTCCATACGGCTTCGCCATAGAGTTTTACGCCCGCATCTTTCCAGTGTCCGTAAGGACTGTTAATATTGATATAACGGTCCGACAGATTGATGCCCCCCGTAAATCCCGTATGTCCGTCCACGATCAGCATTTTTCTATGGTCACGGTTATTCATGACAAGAGAAAAAAACGGAACTACTTTGTTAAATCTCGCACATTTCATATTCGGCGCCAGAGATTCAATGTATTTATCATATCCGAGAGGAAGATACGGAACGCAGCCCATATCGTCATAGAGCAGCCGTACTTCCACGCCCTGTTTTGCTTTCTCCACCAGCGCGTCCAAAAGCGGCAGCCAGACTTCCCCAATCTCGATCGTAAAATATTCCAGAAAAATAAAATGCTCGGCAGAACGAATGGCCTGCATCATATTTTCAAACAGTTCTTCTCCCTGCTTATAATAGGTGACGTCCGTATTCCGATATACGGGATAGCGCTGCTCGTTCATGATATAATCCGCAGTCGCCGCCGCCCGTCTGTCGTGCACCCGCATTTCTTCCAGTATTTCTTCTTCCTGTTCATAGAAAGGAACAAATTTTACAGACGCCATGGTGAGCTTCCGGCTCAATTTCCGGCTTGGACGTTTATCTCCGCAGAAAAGATAAAAAGGAACGCCGAATAGAGGAAACATAAGAACAATGATGATCCAGCCGATCCGGTATTCCAAAGGTTCATGCTCCGCATTTACAAGATAGACGACAAATACGCCGCTGAGCAGATAGATAACCAGCACCACATACGGATAAAGTTCAAATATCTTCAGAAAGAACAGCACGATCCAAAGCACCTGAAGTAAGATCAGGAGCCCACAAATAAATATTCTGCTGAAAATGAAACTTTTATACTTCTTCAAAAACTTACCTGCTTTCTTTCAAATGCTTAACGGGTATTGTAATATATTTCCGCAAGAAAAGAAACAGTTTTATTAAAAAATAACGCCTGCGTTCCGCAGGGCAGCCGCCGCCTGTTCATAGTTTTTAAAGACGATCCCCCGCATTCCCAGCGATTCCGCCGTACGGATATTGTCGTCTCTGTCATCGATAAATATACATTCTTCCGGTTTCAGTCCGTAACGTTCGAAAAGAAGCCGGTAAATATTCTCCTCCGGCTTCACCATTTTTTCATGTCCCGAAACGATCATGCCGTCCAATTCCGGCAGAAAAGAAAAACGATTCCAATGCAGATCTGCAAGCTTCGGCGGATAATTTGACAGAAGATACACCCGGTAGCCCGCCTGCTTCAGCCTGTGGATCCAGGGAGCGGCATAGTCAAATTCACGCACGATGTCCGTCATATCTTTCCAGAACAGATCGATCTCAGTCTCATATTCCGGCATTTGCGATTTAAAGTAGGACGGTGCCTCGTCTTCCCGCTCTGTCCCCCTGTCAAGTCCTTTCCAGAAATCAGACATTACCATGCGTTCTCCAAAAGGCTCCTGTAATTCAGGCGCAATCCCGATATCCAGCATATAATCCCGCCAGCGGAAATCCACGAGAACCATACCCACGTCAAATACAATATTTTTTATCGCGCCCATTTTCACACCTCATCTTGTCTTAAATCTATACTTCAATATGATAATCCACATCCATTTTCCGCAGTTCCCACGCCGATATTGCACAAGGCATGCCGGAAAATACTGCCGCATATCCGATCTCCTCCGGATAAAACCGCGTGGTAAAAACCTGTTCTCCATCGTTAATGAAGACTTCTATCATGGAGGTATCGAGAAGGAGCCGGATATTCCGGATACTTCCGATTACTTCTTTCCGTTTTGTTCTGCCGCATCCCATGCTGTCTTCAAATCCCATGGAAAATATCATATCCCGATAGGATAAAACCAGGGCGTCCGCGATCCGGACGGAAAAATCCTCCATTTCAGGCTCTCCATCCTTCGGAGTGAGGATCAGCTCGCCCATGCCTGTTTCAAAGATCACTGTATTTTCATTTTCCAATGTCAGTTTCCGGCTTCTTAGCTGTTCCATTTCCTCTACCGGATTCATTCTTATCATTCCGTCTACATAAGTGATCTCCCGCGGACAGGTCAGGGCGTTCTGCCAGCCGTTTGACACCGTCGGATTGAAATACGGTTCGCCGGAAATTCCCGCCCAGCCGTAGAGGATCCGTCTGCCTTTTTCATCCTGAAACGTCTGAGGCGCATAGAAATCAAACCCTTTATCCCATTCGTGGAAATCCAGTTCCGATTTCCCGCATTTATCCCCTTTCCGGATCAGGTTATGTTCCAGCAGAAAGAAACCGGACTGGAAAATGTTCTGGAAGCGGAATGCCTGCCGTTCCAGACCTTGCGGCGAAACACTCAGAAGATAGCAATGCTTTTCCTTATCTCCCATGACGCCGTCAAGCCTGAAATAATCCGGACACTCCCAGACATATCCCACCTTCTCATACGTCTGGATCATTTTTTTATATTCCCAGTCGATCAGATTCTCTGAATAATATAGAAGCGCCACGCCCGTATCTTCCGCCGAACGTCCGCCCAGCACCATATAAAAACCGTTTCCTTCCCTCCAGACTTTCGGATCCCGAATGTCCATGGACATATCGTCCGGAAAATCTTCCGTTTCTATGACGACTTTTTTCGGTCCGAAGGTTATACCGTCGTCGGACTGCATCAAAACCACATCGCAGCCGATAATTCCGAGAGAACCGCTGTCCCCGTATTTCTCAACATTTCCCGTATAAAAGACATACATCCTGTCCTCCCAGATAAGCGAAGAGCCGGAAAATACGCCGTTTCTGTCAAACGCCTCGTCCGGCAGGATCGCGTCTCCGAGATATTCCCAATGAAGCAGATCCGGACTGATATAATGCCCCCAGCATTTATTTCCGCCCTCGGGATTGATCGGCGAATGTTGGAAGAATACATGATAGTTCCCATGAAAAAAACAAAGACCGTTGGGATCGTTCATCCAGCCGATCGGCGGCATCAGATGAAATCCCAGCCTCCACTTATCCTTTTCCGCAATGGGAAGAAAATTTCTTTCATATGTTTTTATCTCTTTCAATAAAGTTTCTGTTCTTTCATTCATAGAATGTCCTCTCAATGTTCAGATTTTTTCTTCATGATCTCATCGATTGAGGCAATGCAGGCATTCCGGAAGCCTTCCCGTTCCAGCGCTGCAACTCCGCAGATCGTTGTTCCGCCCGGAGAACATACCTGGTCTTTCAGGACGCCCGGATGTTCGCCTGTCTCCTGCTGCAGTTTTGCGGAACCAAGGACGGTCTGTGATATGATCCGGTATGCCGTATCACGCGGCAGGCCGTATTTTACGCCTGCGTCTGCGTAAGCCTCCATAAGAATATCCAGAAAAGCAGGACCGCAGCCGGACACAGCACCGCCGATTCCCATTAAATGATCCGGCAGTTCCTCTACCAATCCGACCGCCCCAAAAAGCTTCATGATCTCCGAGCGTTCTTCCGGCGTCAGGGAATTGCTTTTTTCAAAAAGCATGACGCCTTCGCCCGTCATAGCCGGAGTATTCGGCATAACAAACTGTATTCTTACCGACCGGTCCACATACTGCTGATATTTTGCAAATCCCCAGCCGGAAGCAACGGATATAAGCGCCTTGCCGTTCAGTTTATCTCCAAGTTCCGTAAGAACGTCTTCAATCTGATACGGCTTACACGCCATAATGACGGTATCCGCCGCGTCTGCAAGCTCCGTCAGGGAACGGCAGGGAATAAATCCGATCATTTCTGCATTTTCTTTCAGTTTATCATAATGCGGCGCATAGGCGTAGATGCTTCCTTCCGGCAGAAATCCGGAAGCCTGAAAGCCTTTTGCCAGAGCCTTTGCCATATTTCCCATTCCGATAAATCCTAATTTTTTCATTCCGTTCTTCCTCCTTCTTGTTTTTCCGGTTCCGTTTCTTCGGATAATGGAAAGCGGACCGTAAAACGGGTGCCGATCGCCTGACGGGACAGAACCTCGATAGTACCCCCATGGGCGTCCACGATCCATTTTGCAATGGAAAGTCCCAGTCCGGAACCTCCGGTTTCTTCACTTCTTGCCTCATCCGAGCGGTAAAAGCGCTCGAATATATGAACAACCTCCGTATCCTGCATACCGATTCCCTCATCCTGTACCAGATATACGGCAAAGTGATCTTCTTTTTTTACTCCAAGTTTTATTGTATCGCCTTCCGCCGAGTATTTGGAAGCATTCTGCACGAAGATCCGGATCGACTGCTTTACCATCGCGATATCGCCGGAAAGCATCGTACCGGCACAGGGTTCAAAGACATAGCGGTGCCTTTCGTCAATCATTTCCGACTCCTCCCATACCTCCTGCATCACCTGATCCAGATCAAAAACGGTACGGTGGAGAATGTTCCTTCCGCTGTCTCCCCGCGCCAGAAACAGAAGCTGTTCGATCAGATCCTTCATATGCTGGGATTCGTGCTTCAGCGCTTCAATCGACTCCTCTAATACATTTTCGTCTTCCTTGCCCCATCTGTCAAGCATATTTACATATCCCTGAATTACGGAAATCGGCGTCCGAAGTTCATGGGAAGCGTCCGAAACAAATCTCGCCTGCTGCCTCTGGCTTGCTTTCATGCGGGCGATCAGGCTGTTTAAAGCCGCTTCGATACTTTGCAGATCTTTATCTCCGGTATGGATATTTACCTCCGCCGCATCCGGCGACACGCTTGAGATCACCTGCTCCAGATTGTCAATCTTTGACTGGTCGAAGGAAGCCCTGCTCATTTCATCCGCCCGTTTTGCCAGTTCATTCAGAGGACGCATTTTTTTTCGGACACTCCGCGTCCGAAACAGGGCAAAAAAGAGGCTCACTCCTTCAAAAACAAGAAGCAGCGTTCCCGATACCGCCGCATATTCCATATATTCCGTAACATTCGAAGGATACCGCTCTCCGTTTTCCGTTTCGATCACATATAAAAGGTCGGTGCTCTGCTCAAAATACCGGTTTATAACCTTACTTTCAGCGGGAACCCTGCGTTCCTGATAATAAAGAAATCCTCCTGCCGCAAGAACTGCTATCACAAGATCCAGCAGAAACAGATCCAGAAAGTATTTTAGCCAGAAGCTCATGTTGATCCTTCTGGCTATTGATGTCATTTTTTTATTGTCATTCATGCTTCATCATCCTTAATCACATATCCCGCTCCGCGGATCGTATGAATCAGTTTGATCTGATACTTATCGTCAATCTTCATCCGCAGATACCGCACGTATACATCAATAATATTGGTTTCCCCAAAATAGTCATATCCGCACACTTCATTCATCAGCCGGTCGCGGCTCATAACTATGTTTTTGTTCCGCATAAAAATCTGCAGAAGCTCATACTCCCGATTGGTAAGCTCCACCGGTTCGCCCATAACGGTCACTTCATGCCTGTCACAGTCCATGACAACTCCTTTGATCTTAAGGATATGCGCCTCCGATGCGGTTTTATTCTTTTTCAGCGCCACGCGGATACGGGCAAGCAGTTCTTCGATCGCGAAAGGCTTCGTAATATAGTCATCTGCGCCTGCATCCAGTCCGGACACCTTATCCATGACGGCGTCTCTGGCAGTCAGCATGATGACAGGCACCTGCCGCTCCTTCCTCAGCCGTCTCAAAACTTCCAGTCCGTTCAGCTGAGGAAGCATTACATCCAGCAGGATCAGATCAAAATCACCGGAAAGCGCCCGTTCCAGACCGCTTCGCCCATCAAAAACCTTTTCAACGAGGTAGCCTTCATGCATAAGCTCCAATTCAATGAACCTTGCAATTTTTATCTCGTCTTCAACAACTAAAATCTTTTGTTCCACTGTTCAGCTCCTGAGCCTTACTGCTCGTTCATGAAATCCTTTTTGATCTCTTCGCAGGTTTCCGATGCTTTTTCACATATATCATTCAAATCAACTTCCGTCTTTTCTATCCCGTTAAACCGATACTTGCAGTCACAGAAAAGACCGATCACAAGAAGCGGGATCACTACCCAGAATGCAAAAACCAGAAGCAGTACGAATGCGATCACAGGCATGGACAGAATTTTTTCTTTGTTTCTTGTGACTTCAAAACTTGTTTCACATCCTTTGCGGAATATTTTCCCGCACCAACGGAAAAACTTATGAACCATATCCCCAAAGGAAACACTCTGACAGGAATCCTCATAGGTCTTATTCGCCTCTTCGAACTGAGAAGAAGCCTGTTCCGGTCCTGTTGTAAAAACCGGCGTCTCCGGTGCGGCGACCTTGCCCTTCTGCTCCAGCCAGATGATCGCGTCCAAAATATCGCCGTCGTTTTCTGTCAGCGCTGTCTTCGCATCTTCATATGATACACCTGTTTTTTCTCTTATCTTCTCTACTTTTTCTAATTGATCCATATAAATACTCCCTTTCCTTTCTTTGATGATGTTATCATACAACAGGAAAATTAAATGAAAATGCAGAGAAGATTAAAATCGGATTAATAATTCTCAGGTTTTACCTGAAAATAACTCTGCGGGTGATTGCAGACCGGACAAACCTCCGGCGCTTTCTTTCCAACACAGATATGTCCGCAGTTTGTACACTGCCAGATCACATCCCCGTCTTTGGAGAATACGCAGTCGCCTTTGATATTGGCAAGCAGCTTGCGGTATCTTTCTTCATGCTCTTTCTCAATCGCAGCAACACCGTCAAACAGAGCGGCAATATCGTCAAAGCCTTCTTCTCTTGCCTCTTTTGCAAACTGTGCGTACATATCCGTCCATTCATAATTCTCTCCGTCTGCGGCGATCGCAAGATTTTCCTCGGTAGAACCGATACCGTTATTCAAAAGCTTGTACCAGATTTTGGCATGTTCTCTTTCATTTTTTGCAGTTTCTTCAAATATTGCGGCAATCTGTACATAACCGTCCTTTTTTGCCTTTGATGCAAAATAGGTGTACTTATTCGTTGCCTGTGACTCTCCGGCAAATGCTGCCAGTAAATTTGCTTCTGTTCTTGAACCTTTTAATTCCATGTTTTTTCCTCCTAAACTATTTTTTCAAAATCAGCGGCTCCATGCTTACAGATCGGGCAGATAAAATCCTCCGGAAGCACATCTCCCTCGTAGATATATCCGCAGATCGTACAACGATATCCCTTTACCTCCGGCTTGTTCTCTGGTTTTGGTTTGATATTCTTCTGATAATAATCATATGTTACGGAAGCCGTGTCAGAGAGTACATCCCCATCCGTCACATCTGCGATAAACATCGTGTGCGTGCCCAGATCAATGGACTGTATTACTTTTCCGGAAAGATAGGCGTTTGTGCCCTTCGTGATATAATAAAGTCCGTTTTCCGCCTGCGCCTTATTTTCGAAATCTTTCATCTTATCAACATCACGTCCGCTCTGGAACCCAAAATGTTGAAACAGCGAAAAATCTGCTTCCTCTGAAATAACAGACAGATTAAATACCCTTGTTTTCTGGATCATGTCATGTGTATAATTCTGCTTATTCACTGTGATCGAAATCCGGTTCGGCGTCGTTGTTACCTGAATTGCCGTATTGATGATACACCCGTTATCCTTCTCATCCTTTGCGGTGAGAACATATAATCCGTACCCCAGCTTATACATTGCCTTGTTATTCATATTATGTTTTCTCCTTTCCGCCTGAAGATAGATTTATTATACTAGATATTTCCTCTGTCTTCCAGTCATTCCTGAAAAAAATTTCAGAATCAAGTGTAGGTTTGTCAAACATTTGTTACACTGACCTTGAATAATCCATCAATACCTGCTTTGGGG